>JAYQWI020001024.1:0-9222 GCA_035871815.2 Candidatus Parabeggiatoa communis | reverse complement strand
TTTTGGCATCGGTTTCGTTAACAAAGATGATGTAAATGATGAGGGGTATAATCAGTGCCGATGTGATTTTGGACAACAAAGCGAGGCCTAAGCAAATCCCGGATAATAAGTATATCAATTGGGCATAGCGAAATCGATTCGCCATCAGGGCTAAGGCGACTGACATTGTAGCTAAGCCGGCGTGTAAATTATCAATCCACAGTTTACCCGATACCCAAGTTATAATGGGATCCGTGGCGATGCCCAATAACGGTAGCCAAAATAAGGGAAAAGTGCCGATAGGGATAAATTGTGATAGCGTATCAAATATCGCCCTATCAAGGCGACAGCGAAGATCGCTAACAGATGGCCCAGCCAAGAGGCCATAACGGCATGATGGGGTATCCTCTCATACTGGGCTGCGGGGCGAAGTACCGCTGGAAATAAGTGGGGATGCACGGGCATTTCACGATTTTGCCACGGAAAAACACTTCAAGACACTTCAATATTTCGTGCATTGAAGTGTCATTCCGTGGCTTTTAATCATCCCAATTCAAAATTCTCAATTGCCCAATTCGCACTGTTTGAATACCTCCATTGGTTTGTTGGGACTACCGAATATCTATCGTTATCAGTAATCATTTTTTTGTGTTTTTTTATAAAACTTTGTTGTATAATTTTTATAGTTTTTGTGTTTTTTATGTTTAATATAATCGGAGTTGATTTTATATGATGAAATCTATTGTCAGTTTATTGTGCTTGTTTGTAGCCACTCAGGCAATGAGTGCTGAAACCCAGAACCCAGTAGTCGAGCAGCAAACGAACAAGTTCCCAGTAGTCGAGATGCAAACCAATTTCGGTAAGATTGTGCTTGAGCTTAACGCCGAAAAAGCGCCTAAAGCGGTTGCTAACTTTTTGCAATATGCCAAGACTGGTTTTTATAAGGGCACAATATTTCACCGCGTGATTGGCAATTTTATGATTCAAGGTGGGGGTTTTACAGCGGATTACGCTGAGAAACCGACTCATCAAGCGATTATTAATGAGGCCGATAATCGTTTACAAAATACGCGAGGTACTATTGCGATGGCGCGTACCCCTAATCCTCATTCGGCTACTTCGCAGTTTTTTATCAACGTGACTGATAATTTCTTTCTGGATCATAAGGCGCCTACTCCTAGAGGTTGGGGTTACGCTGTATTTGGGAAAGTGACTCAAGGCATGGATGTGGTTGATAAAATTAGAAAAATCAAAACAGGCCGGGGTGGCCCATTTAGGAGCGATGTCCCGAAAACGCTTGTGATTATTCAAAAAGTGTCTGTTGTTGAGTAGTCGCCCCCCTTGGTGGGTAACAAAAACACGTTGCCCACCCAACATCGCTATAGTACAAGCCATTAGGAACCTTCGGTGTGCTACGCTAAATAAAACGAATAAGCCTTGGTATTATTCGTTTATTAAAACTTCTTCAGACCAACGTTCTTTCGGCATAAAACGCAAATTTCATTCCCCATTCCCCATTCCCCATTCTCAATTCTCAATTCCTCTGTGTTTTTTCATGGGCACACATTGCGTTATACTGAAAACAATTCTTTTTCATTCTAAAAACGCGTGAATTGCCGTGAATACTCAATCACTTTATATTGAACCCGATACTGAACGCTTTATTGTGGCCTTGGTGATCGCGGCCTTAATACATTATGCGATTATCTATGGGCTTGGTTTTGCTATGCCAAAATCGGCGCAGCCCTTGAATACGACGATGGAAGTCATTTTAGTACAAAAACGTACTGAGCAAGCCCCAAAGAAAGCCGATTATTTAGCCCAAGTCAGCTACGAGGGCGGCGGGGAGCGTCTTGAAGATGTTCGTCCATCAACGCCTACAATAGCGCCATTTCCTGATCAAACGGCCGAGTTCGTTTTCACGCCGCCACCGCCTCAAATTGCCGCCGCCCCCACAGAGTATCAATTTCAAATCCTAACAACGGATGAATCGTCTCCTGATCAGGTTGCGGCACAAACAGAAGTGATTCCGCCTGATGAGCCTGCTGAACAGGGCTATGATTCCCAAAATTTAGTCTTTAAAGATTTTGTAGCGGAAAATACCTTATTTATTAATACCCGTGCAATGGAACTGGCCAGTCTTCAGGCTGAATTGAATGAACAATTTGAAGAATATGCGAAACGCCCTCGTAAAAAATTTATCAATGCCAGTACACAAGAATATAAGTATGCGAATTATATGGAAACCTGGCGTAAAAAAATTGAACAATTCGGTAATGCTAATTATCCTGAAGTGGCTCGCCATCAAAAATTGTCAGGCAATTTGATTTTGGATGTCGCGATCAATGCCGATGGTACGCTACACCAAGTTGAGCTTAAAGACCCTTCTAAAAATAATGTTTTTAATGAAGCCACATTGCAAATTGTACATCACGCCGCACCCTTTGAGCCCTTTCCAGAAGAAATTCGCAAAGACACCGACATATTGCATATCACCCGGACGTGGAAATTTCGTTACAATGGCTTGAGTAGTCAATAAGTAGTATGATAATTTAAATCATTTTTTGACGAGGTTGTCAGTATTCGATACTATAATTATGTTAGAAACCACTTATTTTACTAACCACTTTTTGATTGCCATGCCCAATTTAGGTGATCCTAATTTTTATAAAACCGTGATTTATGTCTGTTTACATAACCAAGAAGGGGCGATGGGCATTATCATCAATCATCCAATGGAGATGGAGTTTGGCAATGTGCTTCAACAAATGGGGATTGAGGCGACTGATCAAAATGCGAATCATTTGCCGATTTTTGAAGGGGGGCCCATACAACGTGAGCGCGGTTTTGTGATTCATCAACCGCCTAGTCAATGGAATTCCATGTTTATGGTGGGGGAAAATTTAGGCATTGCGACATCGCGTGATATTATTGCTGCCATTGCTAACGGTAGAGGCCCTCATCATAGCTTAATTGCATTGGGTTATGCCGGTTGGGACGCTGGACAATTAGAACAAGAAATGATTGATAATGCTTGGCTGAGTACCCCCGCAAATCATAATATATTGTTTAACACGCCTCCTGAACAACGCTGGCACGCCGCCGCCGCTCACATAGGCGTTGATTTAAATTTACTAACAAGCTACGCCGGCCATGGGTAGTGTTCTTCAGTTATCAGTTATCAGTCATGCCTAGTTGGGCAAGGTATGATTTTGCCACGGAAAAACACGGAAAACACGGAAATATTCCGGCATTGAAGTGTCATTCCGTGGCTTTTAATCATCTCAATTCTTTCATTCTCAATTCTGTGTTGAAAAAAAAGTGTCAGGCCAAACTGATAGCTGCTAAGAAATAATGATATAAATAAGAAACTGATTCTTTTGATAAAGGATGGGCAATGCCCACCCGATATCTAACCGATAATTGATAATTGATAATTGATAATTGAAATGTATGTTATAGGATTTGATTATGGGACTAAACGGATTGGTGTGGCGGTTGGTCAAACTTTTACGGCCTCCGCTCGGCCCTTAACGATTGTGTTTGTTAGAAATCAGCAAATTGATTGGAAGTCTATCAATACTTTGATTCAAGAATGGCAACCGGATGCCTTGGTAGTCGGTTTGCCTAAGTATGCCGATGGTTCGGATAATGTCGTTACTATCGCAGTGCGCGATTTTTGTCGGCAATTGCTGGCGCGTTATCAATTACCTGTCCATACCATTGATGAAACTTTATCCTCTGTCGCAGCGGTAGAAAAAATCCTGCTTAAAAAAAAGGGAAGAGGAAAAAAGGACCCTAAAATTGTAAATTTAGATGCTGTAGCGGCCCAAGTGATTCTTGAAACTTGGTTTTCTTTGGATTAGATCATCTTTAAATCGGAGGAAGGGCAACCACAAGGGATTGCCCCTACAGCAAAAACGTGGGGGCAGGGCAACCACAAGGGATTGCCCCTACGGCATAATTCCTGATTCATTTCTCATTTTCCATTTTTCATTCAAATGTCTTCTATAAACCAGATTGACATGCTCGTTTGTAGCATGGCTAACTATTTGAATCATCATTTAAAAACACAAAACCGTGATGATGTGTTAATGGTAGGGATACAAACGGGCGGTGTGTGGGTGGCCGAACGTCTACATGCCTTGCTCAAATTACCCAAACCTTTGGGCCAACTCAATATCGCATTTTATCGTGATGATTTTAGCCGTATTGGTTTACATCCCCACGTTAAACCTTCCAGCTTACCGCTTGAAGTGGAAAATCATCACATTATTTTAGTCGATGATGTACTCCATACCGGGCGCACAATACGAGCGGCCTTAAATGAAATTTTTGATTATGGCCGCCCAGCCAGTGTGACACTCGCTGTCTTGATAGAACGAAATGGGCGAGAGTTACCCATTCAACCCAATATCATCGGTTGCTCACTGTGTGTCGAACCCGGTAAACATATCAAACTTTGTGGCCCGGAATCTTTATCTTTAGAAATTCGCACGTTGCATGAATAACATTCAATTAGATAATCAAGGTCGTCTCAAACATTTTCTGGGGATTGGCGGTTTAAAACGTAGCCTACTCATTGATATTTTAGATACCGCAGCTTCTCTAATCAATGTCCCAGAAAAATCGGTTAAAAAAGTACCCCTATTACGGGGTAAAACCGTTGTCAATTTATTTTTTGAACCCAGCACCCGCACCCGCACCACTTTTGAATTAGCGGCTAAGCGCCTCTCAGCGGATGTCTTGAATTTTAATATTGATACCTCTTCAAGCAGTAAAGGGGAAAACCTGATTGATATGCTGCGCAATCTGGAAGCCATGCACTGTGATATGTTTATTGTTCGTCACAATGCAGGAGGAGCAGCGTATTTCATGGCGCAACATGTCGCACCCGATATCAGCATTATCAACGCAGGTGATGGACAACATGCTCACCCAACTCAAGCCATGTTGGATATGTATACGATCCGCCAAAATAAAGGGGATTTTGCCCCATTACGTGTTGCCATTGTCGGCGATATTCGACATTCACGAGTTGCTCGATCCAATATTCAGGCGCTCACCATTTTAGGCGTTTCTCAAGTGCGTGTTGTTGGGCCTAAAACCTTGATTCCCAAAGGCGTTGAAGAATTAGGTGTCAAAGTCTTTCACGATTTAAAAGCCGGCCTTAAAGAGGTTGATGTGGTTATTATGCTACGTTTGCAACGAGAACGTATGCTAAAAGGCGCATTCTTGCCCAGTGTTTATGAGTATTTTCAATATTACGGACTGACTAAAGAAGTCTTAAAAGTCACTCATCCAGACGCGATTGTGATGCACCCTGGACCGATCAATCGTGGCGTAGAAATTGATTCCAACGTTGCTGATGGCCCTTATTCTGTTATTTTACAACAAGTGAGTAATGGTATTGCAATCAGAATGGCAATCATGGCCATGACTTTAGGGGCCGTTTCTGAAAAAAAGGATGCTTATTAAATGGCTACGCTCAGTATTATTCGCGGACGTGTAATCGATCCCGCTTCCAATTTAGATTTAATAACAGACTTGCATATTGCCGAAGGTCAAATTATCGCAATGGGTAGCCCTCCGGCAAATTTTTCGGCAGACAAACTCATTGATGCCACAGATCAAATCGTGTGTCCAGGCTTAGTTGATTTAAGTGTGCGTTTACGGGAACCGGGGGCCGAGCATAAAGGCACGATTTTCAGTGAAACGCGGGCTGCTGCCGCAAATGGTATCACAACAGTTTGTTGTCCACCTGATAGCGATCCCGTTATTGATACCCAAGCCATCGCAGAATTACTACAACAACGTGCAGCAAAAGCAGGCATGGCGAAAGTCCTACCATTAGCCGCACTCACTCAAGGCTTAAAAGGTGAACATCTCGCCGAAATGGGCATTCTCAAAGAGACCGGTTGTATTGCTGTGAGCAATGTGCTACCCATCGTTAATACTGATGTCTTCCGTTATGCCTTAGAATATGCGGCCAATTATGAATTGACCGTTTTTCTCCATGCCAGAGATCCTTGGTTAGGACACAATGGTTGTGCCCATGAAGGCGCGATAAGCACCCGTTTAGGTTTATCAGGGATTCCAGAAGCCACAGAAACCATTGAAGTTGCTCGTGACTTATTGTTGATTGAAATGACCGGTGTACGCGCGCATTTTTGCCAGCTATCCAGCGCCCGGGCTGTCGAATTGATTAAACAAGCCCAAGCAAAAGGTTTACCCGTCACCGCTGATGTCAGCGCCCATCACCTGTTTTTAACCGACCAAGATATCAACAACTACAACACGCAATGTCATGTCTTTCCGCCTTTACGCAGTGAACAGGATAAAGAAGCTTTACGCGAAGGCTTATTACAAGGCACGATTAACGCGATTTGTTCAGATCACCAACCACATGAAACAGACGCAAAACTGAATCCCTTTTCCATGTCAGCACCTGGTATATCAGGCTTAGATACCTTATTACCCCTCACATTACATCTCGCTGAAGCAATGCCGCTTGATTTAATAACAGCACTGAGCTATGTCACCCATAAACCCGCCCAACTTTTAGGCCTAGATGCCGGCAGTTTAGCAATAGGGATGCCAGCTGATATCTGTATTTTCGATCCAAACCGTTCTTGGCGTTTAAGTCCAGACAATATGTATAGCAAAGGGCACAACTCGCCATTTTTAGGTTGGGAATTTAAAGGGAAAGTCACTTATACCCTGAGCAATGGACGTCTTATCTGGAGTAGACACTTCGTTTCGAGCGAAGAGAGATCAATGTTATAGCTTTTCAAATAGATTAAATGATTATAAAAAGGGCGATAACAAAGCTTCGCCCTTACAGACGCAATGCAGAATCGACATCAGTCGTCTTTATGCCCAACAATTTTATTGCTTTTCCGCCAGACTTTTTCAGTGATATTCAAAAAGGGGTAACTAACCACGAATTGTAGAGACGCACGGCCGTGCGTCTCTAATTACTATGGTGGGGCAAAGGCGTGAACCAAAAGGTAGACACCCAAAAAAACAGATAACAAACCGGAAGATAACTTCAATCAAGGAAAATTGCCATTATGACGTTTGGTGTCGGCAAAATAATTCGAGCCTAGCCCCTGGCATTTGTTTTTTCTGACTCCTAAGTTTTAGCACTTAATTTTTTGTAGATTTTACCACCCAAGGTAAATTTGGTAACTCGTCTTTAGATACCACTTTAGGATGTGCATCAATCGCTTTTAGTTTTCTTCCTAATTGAATCTGTAAACTAGATAAATCCCAGTTAGATTGTTTTAATGTTCTTCTTTTAGGCGGTAATTCTATATGAACAATAACCTTTATTT
Organism: Candidatus Parabeggiatoa communis; assembly: GCA_035871815.2. GTDB lineage: Bacteria > Pseudomonadota > Gammaproteobacteria > Beggiatoales > Beggiatoaceae > Parabeggiatoa > Parabeggiatoa communis. Next base: position 1,906 of record JAYQWI020001024.1, on the reverse strand, counting down.
CATTCGCTATTGAAAAATTTCTAGCAATATTTTTTTCTCTCGCTGAATTATTGACGCTATTTTTCATCGGTAAAATGGCCGCTAAAGTTGAAATGACTTTATTAATGACTATTTCAATCAATTCCTTCATGCTTAAGTGCTTGGTATTAGGATCAGTATAATCTTTGATTTCAATTAAATAACCTATTTCCTGATTAACGGCAAGTATATCAACAGCTTTAATTCCATTAGTTATTTTACTAAAATGTTGACGATAAAAGCGACTGTCATCAAATTTAATCGCCTCACAATCAAAGTTAAATATTAATTTCCCCTCAATGATTTGCATCTGCTTGTGTAACCTTTTTCATAAATCTATCACTTTGAGCTAAATTTTCATCCAAAATAACTAAATCATCTAAGCCTTCGATATCTTCACTTTGAGAAACTCGCAAATTGTTTTCTACATTAAATCCCAAACTAAAATATTTAATTTTGGTATTCATTTCTCTTAAAATTTCAAATTCTTTGATTAAAAATAAACTATGTGTATTGAGAAATATTTGCACACCAATAGAGGATAAATCAACTAAAACTTTAGCCAGTTCTCTCATTAATTTAGGATTTAAATTAGATTCCGGTTCATCCCAAAACAAAATACTATTTTGATTCAACGAGCCATTGGCAATTAAATGTGAAAGTGTGCCAATTTTCCTCAATCCTTCCGCAACTAATGAAATTTCCCTTTTTTTACCCTTTTTAGATAAATAAACTCTCCCTTTTTCTAATAAGAGTTTACCATTCAATAATGTTTCTAAATGGGTTAAAATTTGTTGTTCCTTCGATGAGAACGAAATATCTTTCAATACCAATAAACCCAATGCTTGAGCTAAATTATAATACGTTTCATCGACAGGTAGTTGCCGTGTGAGATAAAGAGACATAAAACCATCATAAAAAGATAAGATTTCTTTAGTCGGAATGAATAAACTATCCTGTTTAATTAAAGTCGCTGGGACTTCATTTTTGTCAATATTAACTTGTATTTTAGTTTTGAGGGTAAAATTAAACTTAATGCTATATTCCGTAAAATCAATTTTGACTTGACTTTTTTTTTGCCCAGATTTAATTAAATGCGCTAATTCTTCCGGTTTGAAAATATCAATCAATTTCTGTGGAATAAACAGTTGTAATAAGTAGTTTTTCCTTTCAGCTTTATTAAGGGCGACTAGATTATTACTTTCAATTAAAGCATATAATAATCGGAGCAGATGGCTTTTGCCGGTATCATTTTCGCCAATAATAATATTCAAGCCATCGGAAAACTTTAAGTGGTTTTTACCAAAAAGCGTAAAATTTTCTATACTTAAACCTTCTATTCGCATTTATAATGGCTCTCGTTTGTATTGTCAGAATTTATTTTACTCTGTTCCCATTTTCTTCATGACATCAGGCAAGCACTTACTCAGAAACAAGCTTTGGGCAATTGACGTTTTTATACAAAAATAAGTACTGAACCACAAATAAACCGGTATTTTACCGCAAAGGGACGCGAGGCATCGCGTCTCTACGAAACCGCGAATTGTAGAGACGCACGGCCGTGCGTCTCTACTTACAAATAAACATTGCTTCTATTAAAATACCTGAAAATTTATGCTTCAGTACTTAGGTTTCAGTTATCCTAAGGGTAGATGTGCTTGATTATAGCTTTTCCCAAGCAGCCAAGATATCCGACTCATTTCTGCCATAACGGTCAATTCCAACAGGTCCCATAGCTTTTGGGGAAGGCGGAGGGCCCGCTAACCCAACATTCCAATCTTTCCACTTAGTAACAGGATAAATAGTTTGAGCGTATTCATACAATCCTGCTCCGTTATCATAACGATATTTCGGATCTGCACCCAGTTTTGCAATCCCTTTCACAGAT
>JAYQWI020001023.1:0-5546 GCA_035871815.2 Candidatus Parabeggiatoa communis | reverse complement strand
TGTTCAGTCCGCTCGTCTGATTCAACCAAGGCTTTGAGATCAGCCAGGTTTTCATACATCAGCACGGGTTGCCGCCGCTCTTCACCGGTGCCGGGATGGGTATAGGAAACGACTAAGGCTTGTTTCCATTCCATGATATCCTTGGCTTCCATCCAGCCCATTGGATCGGAAACGCTTGGGCCTATTTTGTACCAGCCTTTGGGATTCGCCGGATCGGAATAATCCACGTCTTTTTTGTCAAAAACATAGACGGGAAAAAAGGCTTTGACATTTGAAAAGGCGACTTTGCCGGTAGTGGGGCCTTGATAAATATTTGAGAAAGGCCTCGGTAAGGCGCGCAGTGGTAAAAAGGTATCGGCTTGACGACAGACTTTGTCTGGCTTGCCGCAATTGATATCGGCCTCTGCGGCGAGTGTGATGGCGGGCCCACTGCTAAATAGGGCCATGCTGGCGGCCACACTTAAAGTGTGAATGAGGTGACGCATAATTAGAATTTCTCCTTTGATTAGAGTGATGATTTAGTAGAACAAATTAGTTTAGTACAGCGGATTAATATAGTACAGCGAAACTAAGTAAGCGAAGCGAATTACGGGGATAAACGAATATTGACTAGAGATTTTCAGAAAAATAATTTCAAAAAGGGTGGCATTTTTAATCTCACGCTAGCGCCTTTGCGCCTTTGCGCCTTTGCGTGAATTATTTTTCTGAAAATCTCTAGCACAATAGTTCGTCTTTTAATAATCAATAGGGAATTTTGACAGTTTGAAATCAAACCACCCAGCAAAGTGCTTATTATAAAAGACTCCGCACTTCGCGTAATGCCACTGATAACATGGATAAATCCGGCTTTTCAATTTGTGAAATGTCTGATAAAATTTGCTGACAACGTTCTAAGACACTAGAACTCTGGGCCATCCAGGCCTCAAGATGGGCCTCTAGCTTAAGTGCTTGAGTATTGCTTTGCAAGACGACTGTGGTGAGTTCGCGGTGAGTGCGGTATAGCTCATCACGGAGAGCAGATCGAGAGAGGGCTTCCCAGCGATTATCTCGTGGTAATTCACTGATTTTATCTCGTAACCAATGTAGTTTGAGACGGGTGCCTAACAAAAAATGTACAGTGGCAACATTTTCCAATGTGATGGCGTTTGCATTGGCTACTTCAACAATATCTAAAGCGGATAAGCAGTAGACTAAACTGGCAACGCGAGTCGCGAGTATTAAAGGTACACCGGCATCAACTAAATTTTGTGCGCTTGTTTCTAAAGAGGCTCGCTCCACGTTATCAATGAAATCAAGTAAGTTTTTCGCTAAATGAGTGACACCGGGATGCAAGGTGTCTATTGTTTTAGCAATGTCTAAGGGCATCCGGTGATGACGTAATAACCAGCGCGTTGCGCGTTCGACTTGTTTACGTGCGTCTATCATCATGCCGATTTGCACTTGGGCATTCACTTGAATATCAAGGACTTCAATCTCATCCCATAAGCTTTGCATATCAAACACTTCCCACGCAACGAAGAAGGCCCGTACAATCTCAGGCGCTGTCTGTCCACTCTCTTCATTCAATCGGTACACAAAAGAAATCCCATTACGATTGACTACCGTGTTGGTTAATTTGGTTGCGATGATTTCGCGGCGAAGGCGGTGTTGCGCAATTTCTTTGGCAAAACGTTCTGGTAAGGGTGCGGGAAAATAATGTTCTAAAGTCTTTTGGAAATAGGGCTCTTCCAGTAAATCGGAGTTTAGCAAGGTTTTGTACAAACTAATCTTGCTATAAGCCAACAAGACACACAGTTCGGGGGATGTGAGTCCTTGTTGGGCGGCCCGTCGTTCTACCAATGTTTTGTCAGTGGGTAAAAATTCTAATGCGCGATCAAGTTGATCCTGGCTTTCTAAATGGCGGATGAGGCGGGTATACACATTGAGTAATTGAGAGGACAAAAACTGGGTAATGCTGAGCACTTGTGTCTGTAAATAATTGTTTTCAATCACTAAATGGGCTACCGCATCGGTCATGTCGTGCAACAGATTATTCCGTTGCTTGATCGTCAGATCGCCGTTAGCCACAATGGCATCAAGTAGTATTTTGATATTGACTTCATGATCGGAGCAGTCTACGCCACCCGAATTGTCAATCGCATCGGTGTGAATGCGTCCACCATTGAGTGCGTATTCAATGCGTCCCAATTGGGTAAAGCCTAAATTGCCGCCTTCTCCTACCACTTGACACCGTAAATCTTGGCCGTTGATGCGTAAACCATCGTTAGCCCGATCACCTACCTCTAAATGATGTTCACTTTGCGCTTTGACATACGTGCCGATACCGCCATTCCAGAGTAAATTGACTGACGCGCATAACAGGGCTTGGATTAATTCGTTAGGCGTTAATACTTCGGTTTGTTTATTTAATAGTGCTTGTACTTGGGGTGATAACACAATGGATTTACGGCTGCGTGAAAACACGCCGCCCCCTTCAGAAATCAAGCGGTTATCATAGTCTGCCCAACTGGAACGTGGTAGATTAAATAAGCGTTGTCGTTCTTGGAAGCTTGTTTTGGTGTTGGGGTTGGGATCCAAGAAAATATGTTTGTGATTAAAGGCCCCTACCAGTTTGATGTGTTCAGACAATAACATGCCGTTACCAAAGACATCACCTGACATATCGCCTATGCCAATGACGGTAAAATGCTGTTTTTGGATATCCTGGCCTATTTCACGAAAATGCCGTTTGACGGATTCCCACGCGCCACGCGCTGTGATCGCCATTTTTTTATGATCATAACCGCTGGAACCGCCTGATGCAAAAGCATCACCTAGCCAATATTGATACGCTTTGGCAATGTTGTTGGCAATATCAGAAAAGGTGGCTGTGCCTTTATCAGCGGCAACGACGAGATAAGGATCATCACTATCATGTCTTACCACATCGGGTGGGGGCACCACTTTTCCGTCAACCAGATTATCGGTTAAATCTAATAAACCGCGAATAAAGGTTTGATAGCAGGCGATACCTTCGGCTTGTAGTGCGTCACGGCCGCCTTCGGTAGGCAAACGTTTAACAACAAATCCGCCTTTGGAACCAACAGGTACGATGACAGCATTTTTGACCATTTGGGCTTTCACCAAGCCCAGAATTTCTGTGCGGAAATCTTCCAGACGATCTGACCAACGAATGCCGCCGCGTGCGACTTTGCCACCCCGTAAATGCACCCCTTCAACACGGGGCGAGTAGACAAAAATTTCAAACATGGGGCGCGGTTCTGGTAAATCAGGCACTTTGCTTGGATCAAATTTAAAGGATAAATAAGGTTTAGGTTGCCCCTTGTCATCCTTTTGAAAATAGTTGGTTCGCAAGGTTGCCAAAATCACGCCTAAAAACCGCCGCAAAATACGATCTTCATCCAGACTTGTAACCGAATCAAGTGCCATTTCAATGCTTTTAACCAGAGAATCAAAAGGCTGTGCTTGTGCCACGTTGCAACGCGCATAGAATAAGTCTAACAATAAACTGATAATCTGAGGATTATTGACTAAAGCTTGCTCAACATATTCTTGACTGAAATTGCTACAGGTTTGCCGTAAATATTTCCAGTAGGCGCGAAAGATAATGACTTCACGCCAATTAAACTGAGTATGCAACACTAAGCGATTAAAGCCATCATTTTCCATAAGCCCATGCCATACTTGGGCAAAGGCATCTTGGAAAACCGCTTTTATTTGAGCGATATCCAGTGATTTGTCGTGGTGTAGCAGTTCAAAATCCTGAATCCAGACTGCTAGGCTGTCCGATGTTCGCACTTCGTAAGAACGTTCTTGAATCACATTAACCCCCATGTTTTCCAACATAGGTAAGACTTTGGAAAGGGGTAAATGGCTTTGCGGGTGAAATAATTTAAAGCGCAGTGAGTTATCCAGCACTTCGATAGGCCGATATAAACTCATGCTTAAAGCGCCGTTGGTTTCCAATGTTTCTATTTTTTCAATGTCATAAATGGCGTGACGGGCAGAAAAATCTTCTTGATACGAGACTGGAAAAGCGTCTTTATAGCGGCGAAATAAGCGGGTACCTTGTTCTTCACCATTGTGTTCAAGCAAGGCATCATGTAAGACATCCTGCCATTTACGAGTGACTTCAATTAATTTGTTCTCGATATCCTTGATATCACAGTCAAGACAAGTGCCTGTTGGCGTGTAAACGATAAAATGGACTTGGGCTAAAACAGACTCTGACAACCAGACATGAAATTCAATCCGTGTGCCACCGAACGCTTTCAGCAAGACGGTTTCCATACGTTTACGAATGTCGGTGTCATAACGCTCACGGGGCACATAAACTAAGCAGGAAAAAAAACGTCCATAAGTATCAGGGCGCACAAATAAACGAATCCGTTGTTGCTCTTGTAATTGCAGAATGCCCCTCGCTGTTTGCAGTAAGGTTTCCGGCTCAATTTGAAACAATTCATCACGCGGATAAGTTTCTAAGATATAAAACAAGGCTTGACTTTTATGACTATTACGCCGAAAGCCGGCTTTTTCAACAACATAGCTCACTTTTTTACGTATTAACGGTGTATCTACGGTGCGTTGATGATAAGCCGTTGAGGTGTATAAACCTAAAAAGCGTCGTTCTCCAATCACCTTGCCAGACTGATCAATGCGTTTAATGCCGATATAATCCATACGAGCAGGGCGGTGTATGGTTGAACGCGCTCGGGTTTTATTCAACAATAATAGCGTTGGTTGATGTGCTAATTTGCGTAAGGGTAAGGGTAATTTTGCAAAAGTTGAGGAAACTTCTTCGGCTTCATGGCGTGAGGCATGAGGCGGATTGTGATCACGTAAGATACCGAGTCCGGTTTCCGCTAAGCGACGTAAGACAAGCCCTTCGTCTTCACCTAATAAGGCATACTCTTGATAACCCAAAAAGATAAAATGATTCGTTTGTGTCCAGTACAAAAATTCACATATTTCATGGATTTCATCAATATTAATAGGCGGCGGATTGGTTTCCAGTTCGTGTACCACCTCTCCCATTTTGTCGTGCATCTTTTGCCAATCTGCCACAGCTAAGCGTAAATCATTTAACACTTGCTCTAATTCACGTACTATGTTTTCTAAAACGGCCTCTTCTGTTTGTCGATCCACTTCAACATGTAGAATTGATTCATAATGTCGTCTCACCCTTTCCTCTGGAGGAAGTTGGCCATCATCATTATTGTGAGGTAAGACTTCAAGTAATTGCCCCTGTTCATCACGATGCGTTTTCAGTATAGGATGGACAATCAAATGCACCGTTAAGCCTTGTCGATTTAAGGCCATGCGAATGGAATCGACTAAAAAAGGCATGTCTTTAATGATCAGGCTGACAATGGTATGGGCAGATTGCCAGCCATCTTGTTCAAATTGGGGATTATAGACACGGACTTTGGTTTGATCGGCAGTATATTGACGGGCAAAGCGCCAGTAGGCGATGGCTGTGCCATACAAATTAGACACACTACCCCGCTCAAGCAATTCTTCAGGCGCGACATAGTGATAAAAATGTT
>JAYQWI020001022.1:0-2928 GCA_035871815.2 Candidatus Parabeggiatoa communis | reverse complement strand
GCCAATGGAGATGCCGCATTTATTGCAAAAGCTTTAGGTGATATTGCAAGGGCAAAAGGTATGTCTCAAGTTGCAGATGAGGCGGGTATTTCACGAGAAAGTCTTTACAAAGCTTTGTCAGGCGAAAAGAACCCTAATTTTGAAACAATCTTAAAAATTATGGGTGCGCTTGGTCTTAGGTTTCATGCTGAGGTAGCAAAGAGGGCAAACACACCTATTCGCCCCACAGACACGGTATTTAGCTAGTGGGCAAGAAAAATATCTTACCCACCCGACATTAATTTTTAACTATCCACTGTGGGCAAAGCACCATGATGTTTGATTGGCGCACGTAAAATCGGAGTGTTCGTTGGCTGGGGCTGTCCAGATTAATTAAGCCGGCGAGTTGCCAATCTAAACGAAAAGTGCTGAAGTGCGATTGTAAGTCGATACTGGATAAGCCCATTGCAGGTGTCGCTGGAAATAAATGGGTATGATACCATCCCAATAATCGCTGATCGGGGTAGTGTTTTCGCAAGATTCGCTTAAATGCGGCGAAGGAATCACCGGTGTAGGTAAAATGAAATAAAGAGGCCCCTGTATGTTCCGCTTTGATCGCTGCGGTGACTTCAACCCAATAGGTGCCTATCACCTCACGATCTTCATAAACTCGCCCTACCAAAAAGCCGCCTTCTTCTACCTGATTAGAAAAAGCCCGATGATGATCAAAGTCATTAAATACGGGTTCATGAACTAACACTTTGACAAACGCTTGCCGATCTCCTCCGCTGCTAATCAAATGAAAATCTTCTAAACTGGCTTTTGGTAACGGCGGTTCTGGAATCCTTTTTAATTCAAAGGCTGGGCGTTCATTTGGCCCATAAGGTGTCACAATCACGCTCCCTTCGACTGCTGGGGTTCGGCGCGATGTTGACAGGTGATCCAAAGGATGTACTTTCGGTGGCGGTGGTGCAATACCCGGCATCATCAGATAATATCCCCAATGTGTTTCATTTGGATAAGTGTGCTTCAATGTTTTCTGGAGCGTTTGTGCAATCAATTCTTCAATGGTGTGAGGATGTTGATAAATCACCGTCCCCTTTTTTTCCAATACGCGCACTTCGGCATAACCATAATTGGCCGATAAATTCACCATGATGGGTGTACTCACCCATTGCGACGCTAAGGGCACGGGATAGACTTTTAAATCAATCAACAGTTCAGCCAAACTACGCCCCAAAATCTGTTGCAATGATTCTTGAACAATGGGCAACAGCGGCAACTGTGATAAGGCCGTTCCATCACGTCGATAAACTATCACATAAGCTTCCATTTAATGGCACCTTTTTATATCCAGTGAGGGGGGTAATGACGTTTCTTGATCTATCCGATCAAGCACCCATTCCCGAAGAGATTGGCCACCCCGCGCCTCTATCGCTATCTGCCCGGCTTCACTTTTTGCCCAACGCAGGGCTTCTATGTTGTAGCCTTCCCGGACTTCATAAGTTTGATAAGAGGCCGTTTCTACCAATAATTGACAGACTTTTTTAAAGTCCATGCCCGGCCGATATCGTTCTCCCAAAACGCCAAGGCAAACTTCACCCGTTTTCTCAGCCACATTGGGATGAAAAAGCGGCGTTTGCCAAAACACTTCAGGAGCTTTCATCGGAAAATCTGGCGGCAATCGAATAAAAACGTCATGGTTATCAATAGGATAAGGTTCACCGCCTAAAATTTCCGGTGGGCCCCAACCGGCTGCTTTGAATTTAAAAATATATTCAGTGGGCGTATGCTTCCCATTAGCCAACACCTCAAAATCGGGATGATTCTGTTCATAAGTCACGATTTGGGCCCGTATTCGGGCCAAGGCTTCTTCACGGATCATCGGACTGATACTGCCTAATGTACTTTGCGGTGAAATTTGCAGCGTATCCCCCTCACGAATATGAGCATCGCCAATGGTTGAATGCGGATCAAGTCGTTCATCAGTGCGATCCGGATTAATACGATCAATCACGGCCGGAATGCCCAAGCCATCCTTATCCTGTGGCCAGGTTTTATTGTCATTATAAGTCATGATCGTGGCCTTCATGATCTCACTGAGCGGTATTGAAAGCGGCACATTGTTCACTTCAAAACGGGCCTGATCTGGCCCTTCAACAAAAATGCGGCCAATCACTTCAGTGACTTGCAGGGTTTCACCATCACGCACCCGGTTAGCATGAAGCGACGCATTCAGATCAAGTTGACGCACCGTACCTTCCCCACGTATTTGAACCGTCGGAACCGGTGACTTGGGATCATCCGGTTTGATGGGCGGTTTGCCTGATTTTTCAAAGGCTTGTTGGACAATATCCCCCGTGCGAGTCGAAGCCGGCACATCACGAAATTCGTATGATTCTTGATTAGGCGCAGTCACGGTTAAAGACTGAAACAGATAATCACGATAACCTTCAGTCGCGATAGTGGTTTGTATTTGTGGATGATTCGCCCGAATGAATTTTGCTAATTTAGTAGCTTGTTCGGTAGTGGCTTGATCCATTTCTAAAATCACCGCATCATTTCTGACTAATTCCAGCGAAATATTGCCCGGAATATCATCAATTGAAGCCACTTGTTGCGCCAAGGAAAGCAAACCCAATGGATCATCATGGCCAGTAACCGCAATCACCACAACAGGCGTATTGCGCTTTTCTGGCACAGACTCAGGCCGACGTTGTGGCCCAAAAACTGAATTATACGGATAAATATCGGCAGCACTGGATAAGAGTCTTTCCGGCCCGCCAGAAACAAGTCCAGGCTTTTCACAAACACCTTGCCAAAATGCGGTTGGCGTACTGCTGTCAAATCGGGGCACTTTATCTATTGGCACTTGCGCTTTCGCTAATAAAGCCCGCGCTTCCCTTTCGTTATGGAAAATTTGGGCGATTTCTTGAATACCCGGTTGAA
>JAYQWI020001021.1:0-2087 GCA_035871815.2 Candidatus Parabeggiatoa communis | reverse complement strand
ATAGGTTGTTGGTTGCTAGGGAGTTGTTGACGGAATCGGGTAGTGTGTTTGTGCAGATTTCTGATGAGAATGTGCATTTGGTTCGGAATGTGATGGATGAGGTTTTTGGGAGTGGGAATTTTGTGGGTCAAATTACTTTCCAAAAAACAGGTGGGTTTGTATCAGAAGGGTTAATCAAAACCGTTGATTACTTATTATGGTATTGTAAAAATAGAGAAAAATTAAAATCTAGTACTCTGTATACTTTTAGACAACCAGGGGAAAAATCTCTTGACAGATACGATATGGCAGATAATGGGATTTGTCAAGCTATAAGACTTACGCCTGAACAAATTATACAAAATGAATATCCAAACGGATATAAAAGATTTCAATTAGCACCTTTGTATTCAGGTGGCGCACAAGTTAATCCACCAATATTTCAATTTCAAGGTGGTAAATATCAAATCAGAACAGAGTCAAATTGGAAAACGACAGAATCAGGTCTTTATAATTTGGCAAAAGCAAATAGAGTAATGGCTCAAGGAAAAATGGTTAGATACAAGCGTTATGCTGATGATTTTGCCGTTATACCTGTAAATGATAGATGGGAATCTGTTCAACTTGGTACACAGAATTTATATGTCGTTCAAACTGCTAATAAAGTCATAGAACGTTGCCTCCTAATGACCACCGATCCCGGCGATTTAGTCCTCGATCCGACTTGTGGCAGTGGCACCACCGCCTACGTTGCCGAACAATGGGGGCGCAGATGGATCACCACTGACACCTCCCGCATTGCCCTCAATATCGCAAAACAACGCTTAATGACGGCCACTTTTCCCTACTACAAACTACATGATGAGAAAACCAAGGATATTCGGCAAGGCTTTGAATATAAAACCGTTCCCCACGTCACCCTAAAAGCCATTGCCAACAATGCAGAAATCGACACCATTCATGCCAAATGGCAAAAACAACTAGCGCCAATGCTTTCCGAACTCAATCAATTGCTCGAACAAAACTGGCAAGAATGGGAAGTCCCCAGAGAACCTGACCAAAAATGGCCAAAAAAATCCCAAGACTTACTCGCTAAGTGGTGGCAATTAAGACAACAACGTCAGCAAGAAATGGATGCCTCCATTGCTAAAAACTCAGACTCAGAAACCCTATACGACCAACCCTTTGAAGACAAAAAGAAATTACGGGTTGCTGGCCCCTTCACCGTTGAAACGCTCCAAAGCTTTGAACCCACTAACCCAGAAAATGTCGAGGCTGAAAAACAACAAGATAACAGCACTTTTGAAGAACGCATTTTTGCCCATCTCAAATCCGCCGGGGTTAAAAATGGCATCAAAAACGAGCAAGCCATCTTCACTCGGGTAGAACATCTTGCCGATAGCTATTTACACGCGGAAGGATTTTATCAAGATGCTAATGAAAACGAGAAAAAAGCCTACTTTCATATTGGCCCAAAATTCGGCACCGTCGCCAAACGAGCAGTGAACCAAGCAGTCAAAGCCTGTCGGCAACGTGGCGACGCGGATTGGCTGATTATTCTTGGCTTCAGCTTTGAAAGCGATATTAGCAACCAAAACGTCACCATGAATATTGGGACGTTTGAAGTCACCAAAGTACGAATGCACGATGATTTATTGCAAGCCGGTTTACTCAAAAAAGACAAAAAAGCCGCTTCATTCATCACCATTGGCGAACCCGATGTCAAATTACACCAACAAGGCCAAGAAGCCTACGTTGAAATCCAAGGATTGGACATCTACGATCCCATCAAAGACATCGTCAAAGCTCGTAACATAGAAGACATTGCCTATTGGATGGTAGATACCGATTATGACGACAGCAATTTTGTAGTGCGTCAAGTCTTCTTTTGTGGTGGCAAAAAAGACGAATTTAAAAAATGGCAAAAAGGCTTAGAAAACCTCGCCAAAACTAAAACGAAGCGCAATGTAGAACGTACCTTGAAAATTGAAATTGATGACGAAGCCTTTGATAACTTATATGGCTTTAAATCTCATCGCTTTGCCGTGAAACCTGATCAAAAAATCGCGGTAAGAGTCATCAGTCAATTTGGTGAGGAAAGTACTAAA
>JAYQWI020001020.1:0-6283 GCA_035871815.2 Candidatus Parabeggiatoa communis | reverse complement strand
AACTACAAGGATCAAAATAACAAAGGATAAACAACGTTAAAACCATTTTCGATAGTTAGTTTTTTTCATTTTAACGTTCCTAGCAGCCTGTCTGAGAATACCGCTAACTCATTGTTTTACTTCAAGAACATGACATAGAGAGAATATATAGCATTTCTCGATTGGATACAATACAAATGAATTTTTATTTTTCAATGATTTAACAACAATTTTTGTACTTTACCAATTAGGGAAATGTTATAACAATACTAGACGAAACAGGTTGTTATATTGAAGCTTCCGATTGGGATGGTATCGCAAAAGTTGCTACTCAAAATCCAAGAATTGCTAAATGCATTGAAGCTATGGCTACTTGGTTGTCAGGCTCAATAATGCCTAATTATATGTTGAGAGTTCCCACAAATCCGCTTCTGCATATTTTCCAAAACTCTTGTTGAGTCAAGTACATTTTTGGATCAGCTTTTAAAACTAAATATGGGGTGCGTCCAATGGGCTGCTTGCACTCAATTTTTATTTAAATGAGTTTTCATCTAAAGGTTAATTTTATGTACTTTGAAGATATGAGCAGTTATTGTTATTACTTGAAGACACCTCTAAGTAACGTAAAAAATGTTGGCTGGCTTGAGAGAAGTAAACCATATAACACGGGCGATGTTGATGGTGATTTTTTACCCAGACTTTCCAACATTATTTTGGGAAATGATGTGATTGATACTCAAGTTAATAAAATGAGATCAGTTCATCCATGCTCATTATCTAGTTGTTATCTTCAGGAAATTAAGGAAGGAGATCGTAAAGCGGGTGCAGCTGAAATCTGGATTCCATCTATTGAGAATGGAGAATTTTTTGCTTCACCATCAATGGTATACCACTATATTGAGAAGCATGGATACTTGCCTCCAAAAGAATTTATATCCGCGGTTATGAGTTTTAATTTTGAGCTTCCATTTAAAGCGCAAGACGCCTATTTGAATGCAGTAAAAGGTCATTTTTAACCCGCATTCATATGCATTTAGCCAGCGTAGCCCGGTTCGTGCCACGTATGGCGTATACCGTTTGTGTAGCGAGTAGCCCGGATGAAGCGGAGCGCTGGGGTTGGGTGTCCCTGACTCCGTTTTGCTCCATCTATGCTACAACGGCTGACTGGCGTTCTACGTATTGGCCGAATAGCGAGCAAGCGAACCAAGCAGGTAGCCCGGATGAAGCTACGCGAAATCCGCAGTAGCATGAGCTGCCGTAACTGTAGGGTGGGTAGAGCTACACCCACTCTTAATCTATGAATATGAAAAAGGCCCTTGAGTCATCGCGATTCAAGGGCCTTTTCAAAGCGAACGACCATAATTGTATATTGATATTGTATATCGATGCGGATTAAAATCAAAACCGTAATCAACAGCAAGCCATTGAGTATAAACAACTTTATGTTCAAGTAGGGAATGATATTTTAAATGCTTTAGAGGAAAAAAGCATTGACTTGGATACTTTTGATTTTACGAAAGTTGATATCTCAAGTCGTAAAATAGCAAAAGATTCTAAGAAAAGCAAAGTGGAAAATAGAAAGCAAGGAAAACCGATTAAAGAGTCTTCAAATTATAACAAAATATTACACCCAGATATTAACGTCATACCAGGAAGGGAGAAGGAAACACAATAATGCGGAGAATAAAGACAACTTTTTTGGTTTGTAAAGACAATAAATTCTTTTTTTACGACGAGTTATATTCAGGTTTAGGGTTTCACATTGTCAATGGTGTCGTTGAAAAAGTGGCAGAATATTTCAACGGTGTTGAAGTCCGTGATTATCAAAGCGAGTACATTCCTTGTAGCGAGAGTTGTATTTGTATAGATAGCTCATTTTTAGAGGGTGGATATATAGGAGAAAATGATGATTATGGGCCAGCTTTTTATCAAAATAAAAGGTTCTCGGGTATAGCTTACGAATTTGACTCTGATGAATGCATCGCGGAACACTTACTTGAAAAGGGTTTTGATATCCTGGAAATTGCGTTTTTTGTCGATGGTACTCTGGAATCTTACGAGGATTTCAGAAACAACATGGATCAATGCTTTTATTGGCATTACAATGGAATGCTCAAACGTATCTATTTGTCATCGAAAAAGTTCAACTTGAGAGTTATATTCAATTTTGATGATCAAGAAAGAATCAAAACAGCTATAATACAGGGTAATTATTTTGAATCGGTTTCTAAGTTGAGCCCTCAATTAAAGTTTCATTTATTTGAGACGAAAACGTATGCCGCAAAATTATTTGCGGCCCCTTATTTATATTTAAATGGCTCCGGTGTAGATGATGAACTTTTTAATGACTTGCAGTCATCGGACGGATTTAGAAGCCTTGCCAAAATTTCTATAGACAACACTTCTTTAACTGGCCGTTGTCTTGCTAATTTAAAAGGGGAAAGCAATCTCAAAGAAATCGTGATAGAAGATGAGAAACCAGACATTTTAGAAATGGCCAAAGAGCTAAAGAATGAACGACCAGATTGCTTAATTAGACTCCTCCCTTTATAAGCTAAGTCCTTGAGTTTTATTCAAGGAGTCTATGCCAATGTGTTGGATGAAGGGACAAGTCTATTGAAGGTAAAAACGAATGGACAATAATGTTGAGACTCAAGACAAGTTCTTTGGTTTCTAAAGATCAGAAATTATTTTATAACGACGAGTTATTTTCAAGTTTATGTTATAGGGTTATGTGGTAAATGAAAAGTCATTTAAAAAAAGCAAGACAAAGACTTACTTCAGTTAATTGGAAGACGAGTGAACGCGAATCAAGGTATTCTGACTTCGTTTTGCTAAAGGAATATCTTCGTCGAATTGCATTACTCGCAGAAGTTCTGGGTGATAATTCCATTCAACCAATTCTTAATCCGGTTAATTTAACTTCTTTAGAAATTTCTAAAGATATGTTTGACGAAGTGGTTTCAGAGGTTGGTATTGCAGGAAATGCCTATGTTATTGCTATATGCAAGTGTTATTTAATGTGGAACTATCTTATTGATGAGAAAGAGGTCTTAGCACAACAATTTCCGGATATATTTGATCCTTTAATAAAGTTGTTTGAAAGAGGAGGAAGAGTTGCACTATCTCGTGGTGAATTTGTAATTGGTAGCTGTTGCCTTCCTTTAAATAATTGGCGACAGAGGTCAAATGAACCAGCAAAAGATATTACCGACTCAAGTTTGGAAAATATTGAACGGGAGTATTCACTTTAATCACAACGAATATAGCCAGGTAGGGTGGGCAACGTCTTTTTGTTGCTCATATCATTAAACATTATGCCTTTGCCCGACGTGCCACGGATATTCATCTCTGGACGTCCGTGTCTAATCGAACTCGCAGACGAGGAAATTGCTCCCCCATGACTGGACGCCGTCTGGAACGATAATAAAAGTGCCTGGCTACCAGAGACTACTCACCCTCTACTTCGTTTCTCCCTGGTTCGCAGCGGTAGAACTCTGCATTTTTGGGATTGATGAATTGGGGTAGAAATGAAGTCATTCACCCTGCTCTCATTATTAATCCGTTTCTCCCAATCGGGTGTGATCTGGGGTGGTGAAAAGGAGCTTCATTTTCTCGTTAATTTGTGTTCCTCTTTTTATTCATGCGTTTAAATCATTTTAAAAACAATAAGTTATAAAATAATAATAAAAACGGGATCAATTTGAGAGAGCTATTAGAACCTCCTTTTCACCACCGCACCCTGACCCTGGTAGAAATAAGAAGTGGACCTGATACAGTTTAGCTTACTCAAGCAAAATTTTCTGTTTTCCGTAATATGATAGCATTAGGTGGACTGACTGGTAATGCTTTAAAGCAATTAATGGAATGCAAAAAGCAGGTAATGCTGGGTTATCTCCACAATCCAAACATAAATTAATTGACCTATATAACAATAGGTAATACAATGGAAATTTACGAGTTTTCTATTAAAAAAAAAATATTTTTTGACAAGTTAAAATCCGTATTGTCAAAAGCATTTCGTGTGCCTGAGTCTAAAATAGGCACAAGCACCAAGTTTTATGACTCCTATGAAAGTTTAGCAGACTTTGAGCTTGGCATTGAAGTAGAAAATCAAGATTCTGGTTTTTCTACTTTTATTAAATGTGCCAGCAAAAAAGACTTAACGGAAAATGATATATTTAATATAGCATGTACTCTATCAGTGCTATTAACTTCTGAAGTGGCAATTGGAGATATCACTTATGATTCAGATATATCTACAGGTGACTTTTTAGTTATAACACCAGATAAATTCGTTTATAGAGCATATGAAGATGCTGATTTAATCGAAAACGAAGATATTTTTGAGTTAAAAGCGAGATCTAGAAAAATTTCTATCACGGACTTTGTCAAAAAGTTTATAGAAAGTTAAACGAGTAGCCCGGATGAAGCGAAGCCCGGTAGGGTGGGCAACACGTTGCCCACCACTTGAGGAATGGTGGTATCGTGATATAAATTATGCTGCCAAACTTGGCTTTGGCACAATCAATCCTCACCGCTAAACAAACCGTATTTTTGGGGATTGTACAGTACGAAAAATTTGTTATAATCAAGATAAAAACCAGTTTATTTAAATTAACCTGCTATGAATAAAGTAGAGCAATTTATCAAGTATGCTTGTGAATTTGTTCCTGATTACAGGGAAAGGATTCGGGGCGCGAGTTTAGCAGAAATTGAAACATTTGAACAATTGGTTGGTGTTCCTTTTCCGCAGATATATAAAGATTACCTATTGCGTTTGGGGTATGATAACGGGGGATTAGAAATTGTCGGTGACTACAGCGATATTACTGTTCTTATCGAATATTATGAAGAATTTATGTTGCCATACGGAGAAGTATCAGATGACACTATTGTCATAGGCGAAGATATGATAGTTGGCAGCTTTGTCTTACATTGTATTCCTTCTAAAGAACCGGCTGTCTTTAATGGCGAGCCAAATAATTTAGGCTCACTGTATAGTGAATCATTTGAAAAACTGTTATTTCGTTCAGTATTTACGGTATGTCAACATCGCCGTTTTCCTTATGTCGTGAGTCTTATGAATGATGACTATAGACCCTTATTAAAACCTCTGGCGGAGGTTGTTATTATTTTGGGTTATACACCTTTATGGTTTTCTGATTCAGTCGCTTTTTGTGCCGAAAAACCAGAATCGACTATTTACGCTATACAAGCTGAAGGTGGACGTGGCATAACAATCAGTGTTGCTACTGCTCTAGCAGGGTTATTGATGGATCAAATTTTATCAATTATCATTAACAAACTTGAATTAGACGAAAAGACACTCATCAAAAACATTGATAAGTGTAAGAATTACAGATAATAAACAATACGATTGTCTTATCCTACATTCATCACACCATATTTCAAATTTTATATTTAGCCTAAATTCCTTGACTCATCACAACTTGATGTTCAATTCAGTTTTTCCTTAATTATTTGATAAGTCGGTGTGCGAGAAATCTATCTTAAAAACGCCGTGAAGAAATGCTTTTTTACAAGGCTCTGCAAAGTACAAGAGTTTTGCTTCAAAAACTTTAAAATTCCTAAATTTTGGAACGAGGAAATCTTCTCGTTCCCCCGCCTTAGAACCTACTCTATGCACATAAGTTAGTATTTTATTTTTAAATGATTTAAAATTTAGATTTCAGTCAAGTATACTGCACGCGGGCACAATTTAAACTTTTATGTCAGGTTGGCTTTCGTCTTGCCCATCAGCCTCATTATGAAAAGTTAAGTTTGTTCCCGCGCTGAGTATAATTTAACCTTCTATTTTAACTTGTAAGTTTACCAACTTAAGTAGGGACACATAAATCTTTTAACATTTTCTATTATATAAGAATTTTGTTAAAAAACTTTTGTTGTGTTGACCTACATAATACAATTCAAGTGACTGATGTGATAATTGATAATTGATAATTTATAATTTCGACAGTCTCCAGTTACTGGAAATCCAAGGCATGGAAACTCTCCAGAGACTGGAAACCCAGGGCATGATAATCCCGACAATAAGTAATAAACATGTTTTAAAGAATAATATTTTAAAGAATAAGAAGGATGAAAAAGACATAACATCAGATAATTGATAACTGATAACTGATAACTGATAACTGATAACTGATAATTGACAGAGTTGTTGTTTAATAGGTTTGTCCCCAAATAATGTCATTGTTGGATATGTGAAACCTCTCAATTCCTGATAACTGAGTCGTGGGCAACAAAATTCCAACCAAAAGGAATACAAAGCGCCCACATTACA
>JAYQWI020001019.1:0-24402 GCA_035871815.2 Candidatus Parabeggiatoa communis | reverse complement strand
CAACTGTAATAACTGAAAAAAAATGAGTTTAGAGCGACATCATGGCGGCTGGGTTATTATTGTCAGTTTCATTTTTAGCTTTATGTTAGCTGTCATGCCGTTGCCACCTTGGGCGGTTTTCTGGCGACCTGATTGGGTTGCTATGGTTTTAATTTACTGGTGTATAGCGATTCCTCAGCGAATCGGTGTAACGACTGGTTGGTTTGTTGGCATCATCCATGACGTGTTAAGCGATACATTATTAGGACAACATGCCTTGACTTTTACGCTTATTGCCTATCTGAGTGTCAGACTACATCGGCAACTGCGCTTATTTCCATGGTGGCAACAATCAATCGGGGTATTTGTGTTTCTAGCCATTAGTCAATTACCAAGCGTATGGATACGCAGCATTTTAGGTTATCCACAAGAAGGATGGGGAGTGATTTACTCTGCTACGACCACTATGATTCTGTGGCGTTGGCTCTTTATAAGACTACGTGACTTGCGGCGTACCTATCGCGTTTTTTAAATCGTTTGATAACGATTGATTATCATGGAGTCAAGGAGCTTTTAAATTGATAACACACACAACCTTGTCATCCCTGACAGCACAAAAAAAAGTGATTTACTTACACACACCATCAGAAATTAGATTTGAAAGTGTTTGCAAAATTTAGAGCGGTACAGTTAAAAATAAGAAACTTAACATTTGATATTCCATAAGAGGTGTTATTTACAAAAAGAGATCAATAATATCTGATAAATAATTAAAAAAACATTATAAATCAAAATGTTATAGTGATTTTATTCAAGATTTAAAATTGACACTGCTTCCCAAAATAATGGCTCATTTTTTTAACCGTACAGTGCGTGAAAAACGGTTTAAACGTGTTGCTTATTTTTAAGGATAGGGATGGTGGGCAAGCGGGCGAGAGGGTATTATTCTGTCACGAAAATATTGGGATCCGCTCACCCACCCTACGAGACATTGGGAAACCAAAATAAATAACCCTTAATTCGTTTCAATCACCTCGAAATCAACAGCCTAGCTTCTGACCACAGAACGCCTTCTTACTGATGATGGATGATTGATAACCTTGTACTGATATGCCTACTATTTCAGATCACGGGTTGGTTTCTATAAATGATCTTTTTTCATTTTTCCGGTTTTATTCTCCATTGAAAAACGATATGTCATCGACACAACTTATACTTAAAGATACTACTCGTGAAAATAAAATATTCAGCCATCGCATCATCATTGCGTGGGTGATGATGTTATTCTTATTTTTTGGCATTGTGGCGCGTCTTGTTTTCTTACAAGTTATTGATCATGAACGCTATATCACTTTATCAGAAAAAAATCGTGTTAAAATTGTGCCATTATTATCAACACGCGGATTGATTTATGATCGTAACGGCGTATTACTCGCCGGAAATCGCGATTTTTATAGTTTAGAAGCGATTCCAGAACAGCTTAAAAATCTTGATTTAATGCTAAAAGCATTGCGCGAATTCATCACGATAGAAGATAAAGACATTGTCCGATTTAAAAAAAAACTAGCCAAAAAACGAGCATTTAGAACCATTCCTCTACGATATAGATTGACTGAAGACGAAGTTGATCGCTTTTCGGTGCAAAGCCACCGCTTCCCAAGTCTTGAGATCAAAAAAAACCAGAGCCGTTATTACCCCCTTGGTGCGACTGGTGTTCACGTCATTGGTTATGTTGGGAGAATAAACGAACGAGAACTTAAAACCATAGAACCGTCCAATTATCTAGGTAACAACTACATAGGCAAAACGGGAATCGAAAAATACTATGAAGCAGAACTACATGGTAAAACAGGTTACCAACATGTGGAAACGAATGTACAAGGACACGATGTCCGCATACTAGAACGTAAACAGCCTATTCCTGGTAAAAATCTTTATCTGAATATAGACATCTCGCTACAACAATATATTGAAGGCCTTATTGCCAAGGAACGGGCCGCTATTGTTGTCATTGAACCCTCAACGGGTAGTTTACTCGCCCTTGTCAGTATGCCTCACTATGATCCCAATTTATTTGTCAACGGGATTGATGTTAAAACTTACAGTGGTTTGCGCGATTCAGTTGCTCGTCCCCTTGTCAACCGGGCCATACGTGGACAATATCCCCCAGGTTCCACTGTTAAACCCTTTGTTGGTTTAGCTGGATTAGAATATGGTGTAAGAAATCAAGGTAGTCGGACTTGGTGTCGTGGATGGTACAGTATTAAGGGTCAAAAACACCGATACCGCGATTGGAAAAAAAGCGGACATGGTAGCATGAATCTACACCAGGCCCTAGAACAATCTTGCGATGTTTACTTTTACTCACTGGCGTATGAGTTGGGTATTGATCGCTTACACACGTTTATGACACGGTTTGGTTTTGGCAAAAAAACGGGTATAGATGTCAGCGGTGAATTGAGTGGCTTGATGCCGTCTCGGGAATGGAAACGTCGCGTCCGTGACAAACATTGGTATCCTGGCGAAACCCTGATCACCGGTATTGGACAAGGTTTTATGCTGGTTACGCCTCTACAATTAGCTGTTGCAACCGCAACGTTAAGTAATCGTGGTCAATTCAAACAACCGCGTGTTGTTTTTGCGATGGATGATGCCAAACTCAATGAAATGACCGTTGTACCGCCAACGGTACGAACCCGCATTATTCTCAAACAAAATGCCTTTTGGAATACTGCCATTGGTGGGATGCGATCCGTGGTACATAATCGCAGAGGAACGGCCTACAAAGTGGGGAAAGATTCTCGTTATCGTTTCGCGGGCAAAACCGGCACAGCGCAAGTGATTACTATCAAACAAACTGAAACTTATGATGCCAAAAAACTGGCAAAAAAATTCCATGATCACGCTTTATTTGTTGCCTTTGCGCCCTTAAAACAGCCTCGTATTGCAATATCAGTGATTGTGGAAAATGGGGGCAGTGGCAGTAAAACAGCTGCCCCCATTGCTAAAAAAATCATGGATTATTATCTGTTACGAAAAACGCCCCTATACCTCACTTCTACAAAAGAAATAGATTCTAATTAAATTCTGCCGTCCAGTGTGCGGTAATGTTGTGGGTGAGATGATAAGTAGGGTAGCTAAAGCGGGGGCGATTACGTTATCAAAAAAGGTAATGATGCAATGTGGGTGATATGATAAAACGCTGATTTTGCTTCTGTTCAGGATTGACACTGATTTTTTTAATCCTGACAATCAGCGTTCTATCCAAAACTTTTAAACCGCCATCACCTGCACCACTATCTCAAAAACAACTAATAAGCTATACCGACAGCCATCGCACTTGATTCACTTTAGGAATATCAAAAAAATAAATTATCCCGCAGGGCTACTCTATGCACACAAATTATTTGTAACAAACTGTCGGCTCACGCTTCGCGCTTCGCGCAGAGAATGAGAGAAATTAAACAAACCGGCTTGAATTGCCTTTTGGGATTTATTTTTTTGGAACTTCCTTACTTTTATAAATAAAGTGAGTGGTGGGCAACAAAATGATAGGCAAAAGTTAGAAGACAGCCTACAACTGATCAATTATAATATGGAAACAAGTTGGAATAAGAGCCATTTTTTACATTTAGACAAACCTTTGCTGTTAGGCTTATTATTGTTATCTAGCATTGGTTTAGTCGTCTTGTACAGTGCAGGTGCTCAAGATATTGAACTGATTTTTCGTCAAATGCTACGTATTTTAGGGGGATTTGGCATCATGTTAGTGCTTGCCCAAATCCGCACTCAACATATTGTACGTTGGGTACCCTGGTTGTACATCTGTGGTGTGCTATTGTTATTATTGGTATTAGTGGTAGGCGAATTGACTAATGGTTCACAACGCTGGCTCAATTTAGGTTTATTTCGTTTTCAACCTTCAGAAATCATGAAATTAGCCGTTCCTATGATGGTCACCTGGTATTTTGCGGCGCGACCTTTGCCACCTCGCTCATGGTGTTTATTGTTGGCTAGCCTAATCATTGCCATACCCGTGATTTTAGTTGCCAAACAGCCCGATTTAGGAACAGCACTTTTAATTGCTTCATCTGGCCTGTTTGTGTTGCTACTGTCAGGCCTCAGTTGGCGCATTGTGTTTGGATTTATCACAGCATCTGCTGCCTTTGCACCGGTATTGTGGTTCTATATCATGCACGATTATCAACGTGAACGGGTACTCACTTTTTTAAATCCCGAAGCGAAACCCTTGGACGAGGGTTATCATATCATTCAATCCAAAATTGCTATTGGTTCTGGAGGCATGGAAGGAAAAGGTTGGCTGAATGGCACTCAATCGCTCTTGCAATTTTTACCAGAGCGCACCACCGATTTTATTTTTGCCGTCTATAGTGAAGAATTTGGATTGTTAGGTATTTTGGTATTATTAAGCCTTTATTTTTTCATTATATCTCGCGGCATGTATATTGCTTTACAAGCACAAGACACCTTTTCTCGCCTTTTAGTGGGCAGTTTGGTACTCACTTTTTTTGTCTACATCTTTGTTAATATGGGTATGGTTACAGGAATGCTACCGGTTGTAGGACTACCTCTACCGCTGATCAGTTACGGTGGCACCTCAATCATCACCTTAATGGCCGGATTTGGGTTAATAATGGGGGTACATACCCATCGACGCTTCTTGTCTTCTTGATGATTTATTGGATGGAGGGCAACCACAAGGTTATTGGATGGGATACAAGCTTATTGGATGGAGGATAAGCACAAGGTTATTGGATGGAGGGCAACCACAAGGAATTCCCTTACAAGATTGAACAAAAACTTTAATTCAAAATAATATTCATGATGAATTGATGCCATAAGATGAATAACCCAATTAAACTCACAACAACGAAAAACAGCTTCTCAATGGAACGTTATGCAATAATGTTGCTGCTAAGTGGGCTGTTAGTTTGCAGTTTCACGATTAAGGCAGAAATCATTAATCAACAAGAATTTATCCAATACATGGTTGTCCAGCATGGTTTGGATGAATTTCGATTGAATTATCTGTTTAAACAAGCCAAGATTAAAAAAAGTATCCTCAAAATCATGTCTCGTCCCAGCACGGGTAAAAAAGCGACACCTTGGTATAAATATCGGCGGCGTTTTGTCACGAGCAAACGTATCAACGACGGTGTGAAATATTGGCAAAGAAATGCCTCTGCACTTGAACAGGCACAATTGTATTATGGTGTACCCGCAGAGATCATTGTTGCTATCATTGGAGTAGAAACCTTATATGGTCAAAATAAAGGCCATTTTCGAGTTTTTGATGCACTCACCACGTTAGCATTTCACTATCCAAGACGTGCTGACTTTTTTCGTCAAGAATTAGAACATTATTTACTGCTGACAGACGAGGAAGGCCTGGATCCGTTAAAGCAAAAAGGTTCTTATGCCGGTGCAATGGGCATTGGGCAATTTATGCCCAGTAGTTTTCGCCGTTATGCGGTCGATTTTGATAACGATGGCAGACGCGATATTTGGAAAAATAACGTTGATGCCATTGGCAGTGTTGCTAATTATTTCAATTCTCATGGCTGGGAAAGCGGACAACCTGTGATTATAGCCACTCAAATACGGCCTAACGCAGTAGACACCTTGTTGGGTTTGAAGTTTAAACCGGAATATACCCTGCGAGAATTGAAGCGAAGAGGATTGCTATATCATGGTAATGAATCTAATAGTACTAAAGGGATGTTTATAGACTTAGAAACAGAAATCGGTACCGTCTATTGGTTAGGTTTCCAAAACTATTACGTCATTACTCGCTATAATCGCAGTAAACGCTATGCGATGGCTGTTTATCAATTGGCCCAGGAGATTGCAAACCGTTATGCCCAAACTCGTTAAATTTTCCTTGATACCCGTTGGCTTACTCGCACTGTTAGTTGAATTCAGCGGCTGTGCCCAGGTGGCTACCCCTTCATCAGCCCCCCATGCGACTTCGATTCTAAGCGTTCCGGCACCGAAATACCGGACAGCCTCCTATTCGCATCAAGAGAATTTCAAAGCGGCACAACAACACCGCAGAGCAATACCAGATAGCTATGTATCGCAAGGTTACGCTACTTGGTACACAGCAAACGAACACGGTGCAAAAACCGCCAGCGATCAAATTTATGATTTATACGGCATGACAGCCGCCCATGCGACTTTACCACTCTTTTCTCGGATTAAAGTGAAAAATCTTCGCACCGGCCGCAGCATCGTCGTCACTATCAATGATGACTTCTACGACGACAATAACGGCGTTTTAATTAAACTCTCTTACTGGGCAGCACGTCGTTTAGGCATAATTAAACACCCCTCACAACGTATAGAAATCAGTGTTCAGTGAACAGTCATCAATTATCAATGCTCAATTATCAGTGAACAATAACAAATTATTGATTTTATAATTGGTATAATTAAGTCTATATTTTCAGAAAAATAATTTCAAAAAGGGTGGCATTTTTAATCTCACGCAAAGGCGCAAAGGCGCAAAGCGACTTTGCGCGAAGCGTGAGATTGGTTTTAGATCGAACCCTTCTTTGAAAATAATTATCTGAATACTATATTATTGATAAACAGGTGCGAATAATTTTTAGTTATTGAGATACAACGAGATTAAAAATCAAGCACTTAGCTTATTAAGGGAGAAGTCTCTTATAATCAGGAAAAAAACGATTCACTTTTCACGCTTTAGAAAAAACTTGAGCATCAAGTGATATATTCTGTAAATTCTAAAATTCTAACATTTTCTGTAAATTCTAAAATTCTGATAATTCTGATTCAGACATTATATGAAGATATTAAATTTATTATTAGGTTTGACTTTTCTGTACCCTGTTCTCACGGAAGCACTCCCCACTTTGGTGCATAATACGCCGCCACCTATCACGGCACCTGCTTATCTCTTGCAAGACTTTCACAGCAATCAGATCATCATGGAAAAAAATGTTGATGAACGTCTTGAACCTGCCAGTTTGACCAAGTTAATGACCGCTTACATCGTGTTTCGGGAACTGCATACAGGTCGCTTTAAACTGACAGATAAAGTGATAATCAGTGAAAAAGCTTGGCGTATGCTCGGTTCACGTATGTATCTTGAAGTGGATAGTCAGGTTGCCATTGAACTGTTACTCAAAGGCATGATTATCCAATCGGGTAACGAT
Organism: Candidatus Parabeggiatoa communis; assembly: GCA_035871815.2. Taxonomy (GTDB): domain Bacteria; phylum Pseudomonadota; class Gammaproteobacteria; order Beggiatoales; family Beggiatoaceae; genus Parabeggiatoa; species Parabeggiatoa communis. The sequence goes on along the minus strand of JAYQWI020001019.1, from coordinate 17,224 downwards.
GCCAGCGTCGCACTGGCAGAATTTATCGCCGGTAGTGAGGAAACCTTTGTCGCGTTGATGAATGAGCAAACACAACGTTTGGGTTTAAGCAATACCCATTACACCAACAGCACCGGCCTCCCTAATGAACGACACTATAGTTCAGTTCGCGACATCGTGAATTTGACACAAGCCTTGATTCGCGATTTTCCTCAGTATTATCGCTGGTATTCTATGCGTCAATTCACCTATAACGGGATTACCCAAGAAAACCGTAATCGCTTATTACGGCGTGATGCCAGGGTAGATGGTGTCAAAACCGGTCACACAGAAGCGGCGGGTTATTGTTTGGTAACTTCTGCCAAACGTGGCGAAATGCGCTTGATTTCAGTCATTATGGGTGCAACAAACGAAAAAAAGAGGATACAAGAAAGTCAGCAAATGCTAGATTATGGCTTTCGTTTTTTTGAAACCTATCGCCCTTATCAAGCTCATCAACCGCTCGACATTCAACCCTTATGGCATGGTACAACCAATCAATTACCACTCGGCTTGGAACAACCTTTATATGTCACAGTGCCTACCGGTAACTATAAGCAATTGACAGCCACCTTGTCTCTTGACAAATACATTACCGCACCTGTCATGGTAGGAGAAACGTATGGCAGTCTGAAAATTAGCTTAAATCAAGAAGTTATTTCAGAACGTCCCATCATTGCGCTTTCTTCCATTGACAAAGGTTCTTTTTGGAACAGATTGATAGATTCTTTTTTACTCCTTTTTTATTAAAGAGGCAATTGGATTGAATTAAATATAGGCAAAATCAATGAGTTATCAAACACTGATTATTAAAACAGATTTGATAAACGTTCATTCTTAATTTCTTATCAGGTGTAGGGGCGAACCAGCGTGTTTGCCCTTTACGTGTTCGCCCTCTTTTAAATTTTTATCACGTTCCCCAAATTCATTTACAATTCCTAAAAACAATTCACAATTTCAATATGATCGTTTATCTCAATGGTGAATTCTTGCCGCTTTCCGAAGCACGAGTATCAGTACTTGATCGAGGCTTTATTTTTGCCGATGGCGTGTATGAAGTCATCCCAGTGTACGGCGGCCGCCTTTTTAGGCTGCAAGAACACTTCCAACGTTTAGAAAATAGCTTAGCAGCCATCAAATTAAACAATCCATTAACCCAACAACAGTGGATTGAAACCTTAGAAAGCCTTGTCGTTCGTAACCAAGGTGATGAGCAATCTGATCAATCGGTTTATCTGCAAGTCACACGCGGCCCGGCAAAACGGGATCACAACTTTCCAGAACAAGTGAAGCCAACCGTGTTTATCATGAGTGAACCGCTTCAAACAAAACCCCCGTCTTCAGGTGTGAAAGCGATTACCCGGCCTGATATGCGTTGGCAACGCTGCGATATCAAATCAATTGCTTTATTAGCAAACGTCTTGCAGCGTCGGGAAGCCGTTGAAATGGGGGCAGCCGAAGCGATTTTAATCCGTGAGGGTTATATCATGGAAGGGGCCGCCAGTAATGTCTTTATTGTGCTTGACGGAGTCGCTATCACGCCGCCTAAAAGCCAATTTATCTTACCCGGCATTACGCGCGATCTCATTTTGGAAGCCATGCAAGCCGCCCAACTGTCTTGTCGTGAAGCCGATATTCCCGAATCCCAATTACGCACCGCGGATGAAATCTGGATCACCAGTTCTACCCGTGAAATTCTCCCCGTGATTATGCTTGATGACAAACCTGTTGGTAACGGAAAACCGGGCTCAGTATGGTCACAAGTTTTCAAAATTTATCAAGACTATAAACAGAAATTACGTGCCCATGCCTAAAATCTCTCTAACGCCTTTAGAAAAAGGAAAAAATGAAGAACTCTTTGAATTTCCATGCGAATTGCCCATCAAAGTCATGGGAAAAACCGGAGAAGATTTTGAGCGATTAGTTGTAGACATCATACGCCGCCATAGCCCTGACTTTAAAGAAGAGAATCTCACACAACGTAGCAGCAGCGGCGGTAAATACACCTCACTCACAATCACCTTCACCGCCCAAAGCCGCACACAACTTGATGCTGTCTATCAAGAACTCAGTCATCATGAATGGGTAAAAATGGTGTTATAACTAAGTACAAGGATTGGAAAGAGTACAACAGATCAGGGGAGTGATCGGATTGGTGCGTGGGCCTATTGTTAAGTTTATAGATTAGATAGCACGCTACTGACCCATGAGCATGATTAATACTGATTAGATTAAAAAAAATCAGGGCAGTTCATGAAAAGAAGCAGAATCAACGTTCTATCACATCACCCACATTGCATGACTACCAAGGATTTATTAAGTCGAAATCGAATTCACGCTGTCTCACATCAACAGAAATAACGGATAACTGATAACGGTTATTTATATCCAATCCTTGTACTTTTTTTGAAAGCGATACATCATCACGGTAGCTAATATCAAGAGATAGGCAAAAGCGCCTAACCAAGCACCGACTAAACCGGGCTCCAACAATCGTGACAAGAAGAACGCCGTTGGAAACATAACCCCTACTGCACAGCCCACCAATAACAGGGTGGGCACCAAGGTATCTTTAGCACCACCTAAAGCTGAACGTAGAATCATCACCATGCCATCGAAGATTTGAAATAAAGCTATCACTTTAAACATCAGTCCAGCTTGATAGATTACCGCTTCGTCTGTGCTAAACCAACGGGCTATGGATTCGCCAAAAAACCAGAGTGGGATGCCTAATACCCCCATATAGATCATACCGATTTTTAAAGTACGATAAGTTGTGCTTTGTGCAATATCCGGTCTACCTGCGCCCAGAAAACGCGCCATATAACTCGCGGCAGCAGTACCCATAGCAGCGCCAGGCAAAAACAGCAAATGTATGACTTGCACGCCAATATTATTAGCCGCCAAGGCAACTTGTCCTAATTGCCCTACAATGAGAAATAAGCCTAGCCAAGTCAGCATCTCAAAACAATCACCAACACCTTGCGGTATGCCAATGCGTAGAATATTTTTCAGCAACTGCCAATCTAAGGGCATGAAAACTCGTAAATTGAAAGTCATACGTGTCTTGCTCAGAAAAGAGCTGAGTATAATCACTGAAGCGCCTAAAGCATTGGCTAATACTGTTGCTAAAGCACTGCCCGCCACGCCTAGCGCCGGTAAGCCGAAATGGCCAAAAATCAGCCCATAATCTAATACAACATTAGTCAACAATATGCCAAAAGCGACTAACATGGGCAATCGTGAATTGCCCAATGCTTGATAGAAACTACTGTACAAGATGAATAGCAGGGAGAAAAGGGCATCCCATGACCGTATTTTCAGGTATACCCAAGCGTGGTTATCGACTGCTGTATCAAGCGTGGCTATCTCTGACAATAAAGGCCAGCTTTGGATGAACAAAGCGATCAGCGGTAATCCGAGTAAGGCTAAAAGCTGATAATGGGCTAAAACAACACCGATTTTAGAATAGTCTTTCACACCGAATGCCCTACCCATAAAAGCAATCGAATTACGCAATATACCAGCTATCAATACCCATCCACTAAAATAGAAGACGGCCGCTAAAGGCACGGCAGCCAGTTCGGCTGTACCAAGTTGCCCAATAAATAAAGTATCAATTAGCGTATTGACGGCACTCGTCACTAATCCCAATACCAAGGGTATGGTAAAACGTAGAATCTCGCCATAAGTGGGTGGTGTTAGTTTTGTCGTTTCGTGAGAAAGGGTAGTGTTGTCAATCTGAGTTTCTATAGAATGAGTCTCCATTGTTTTTAAAGACGAATAGGAATTGAAAGCATCATGTTAATTAGCCATGCCGCTGATCAAACTGCCGAAGCCGTAAACATCAAGATACCACCCATTTTAGAAAGCGTTTCGGAAAGCTATCTGCATGACTGTGTAGAAACCCTCTCCATACCGCGTCATTTCCAAGCACAATACTATCATAATTGCTTGATTGCCCAATGGATTACGCAACAATTGCAGTCTTACGGTTATCAAACCCAATCTCAGGGCAGATACGCCAATATTTTCACCTTACCGCCTGTTAATCTACAAAAAACGCCGTGCATTTTAATCGGAGCCCATTATGACAGTGTGCCTAACAGCCCTGGTGCTGATGATAATGGCAGCGCCGTAGCCGCATTATTAAGTTGTGCTAAAGCGATTGCAGAATATGCGCCTCAAACACCCATCTGTTTTGTCGCGTTTAATCGAGAAGAAGATAATTTGCTGGGGAGTCAAGAATTTGTCCGCGAGATCATAACTGAAAATCAAATCACACTCTCTCATGCCCATATTTTAGAAATGGTTGGCTATTGCCAACACACCCCTTATTCTCAAAAAGTGCCATCGGGTTTACCGATACGCATTCCGACGACAGGCAATTTTTTAAGCATCATAGGCAATCGCCATTCAAATGCTTTAGTCGATGTGACGTTAACCAAGGCAAAGACTTATTTACCAAGATTTCCGGTAATTGGATTAAAGGTTTATTTAGGGCTAGAAAATGCCTTTCCAGTTTTAAAACGTAGTGATCATGCCTCGTTTTGGAAAGCGAAAAAGTCAGCCTTGATGTGGACAGACACTTCTGAATTTAGAAATCCGAATTATCATCAGCCCACAGATACACCCGAAACGCTTGACTATAGCTTTTTGCGTCAGGTGACTCAACTCTTGCTGGCTTGTGTTTTGTAGATTTTTAGGTAGGCGTGCAAACTTTAGTTTGCCAGTTTGACAAATTAATTTGAGTTGGTACGAAAACTAAACGACAAACTAAAGTTTGTACGGAAACTTATTAGGGGGCTTACCAGCTATCAGTTTGTAAAATAGAGTACTTTGAAACTTCGTTACGGAACGCATAATACGAGGATAATCGAATAAGTCATTAATTTTGTTATGTTTATTCGTTTAGCACCAAAATTAGCGTAGCTTTACTTCGTTTCAAAGTACTCGCTTTTCAATAACTTAAACCAAACTGATAGGTGGTTAGGGTTAGGGGGATGACAAGATTTCTTTTTCAAACAAAGTCAAGGCTCGTGCTACCGCTTGATCCATGTTGTAATATTGATAATCTGCCAATCGCCCGGCAAATAATACTCGCCCCTGAAGTTTTTCAGCTTCTTTTTGATATTTTTGAGACAACGCACGGTATTCTTCTTTGGGGATGGGGTAGTAGGGAATATTTTCTCCGTGACGATAAGGTTGCGGATATTCTTCTATATAAGTACTGCCATACGCTCGTTGCCCGGTGAGATGTTTAAACTCGGTAGTACGGGTATAGGTGTATTCATTGGGATAGTTGATTGTGCCAACGGCTTGATTCTGTTCTTGTTCGGTATGAATAAACTTGAAATCCAGACTACGGTAGGGCAATTTGCCATGGAGATGTTCAAAAAATTCATCTATTGGCCCGGTAAAAATCAGTCTGTTATATTGAATCTCTTCAATCACTTCTTGATAAGGGGTATTCAATAATACCTTAATATTAGGATGATTTAACAAGTTGCGAAATAGGTTGGTGTAACCGTATTGGGGTAAGCCTTGAAATTTATCCTGAAAATAACGATCATCGCGACTGATATAAATCGGCACACGAGCCGTTACCGAGGCATTCAATTCTTCCGGTTTTAAATCCCATTGTTTTAGCGTGTAACCGTGAAAGACTTTTTCATAAATATAGTTCGCTAGAAATGCTAAATCCGGGCTTTTTGCACTTTCACGGATTTTTAAAATCGGTACTTTGACATTAAAACCGTAGGTTTCAATGAGTTCTTGGGCCAATTTTTCCGCATAATGGGGGGGGAAAAGGGCATTAAGGGAATTGAGATTGAAGGGGATGGGCACCAGTTTGCCATCAAGTGAGCCTAATACTTGATGGTAGTAACTGCGCCAGGGCGTAAATTGGGCTAAATAATCCCAAACATATTGGGCATTGGTGTGGAAAATATGGGGGCCATATTGATGAACGAGAATGCCTTGTTCGTTATAATAATCGTAGGCATTGCCAGCGATATGATGACGTTGTTCAACAAGCAAGACTTTTTGTCCAAGTTGACTCGCAATCCTTTCTGCTAATACGCTACCCGTAAAACCAGCCCCTATGATCAACCAGTCTATTTTCATAAAAATATTTATTTTATTATAGTTAGGGTTTATCCTTTCTTATATACAATCCATGTCGTTATATTGTGGGCGAACACGTAGGTTCGCCCCTACAGACGCAACAACTACAAACACGAGTTAATGCTGAGCTTGTGAATAAAACATCTCACAAATTTGACGAAACCGTTTTTCTAAACGCGCTGTCTGATCGCTTGGTGCTGCGCTTAAATACCAATTGCGTTCTATCTCTTCGACTTCTGTCTGTTTATCCACGATTTTTCTTTCCTCACCCCCCATGGCTGCTGATAAACGAGAGACTTGATAAGCTAACCGTGCTTGATCTGCCTCAGGAGGAGAGTCTATGCCGAGCAATATTTCTATACGAATGCAGAGCGTTTCCTTGTTTGTCAAAGCCTCTTTACTGATGTTTGATTCACCCGTGGCGAGGGCACGGTACGCTTCTTGAAAACGTTGCTCTATTGCCGTTTCTAAGTCAAGATCGTCTAATTTTGGCAATTGATCCCAAGCGGCTTTAACAACATTTAGCCATTCTGGATCATCCTGAGCTTCTTGCCGAGCAAGCGTATCGGCTTGCTCAAGTTCGACACAAAAATCCGATTTTTGTTTAAGTCGATCTAATTGCTCGCGTCTTTCTGCAACTAACTGGGCCTGATAGGCTCTATCAACCTGTCGACAGGCGTTATCAAAACGATCTTCCACTGCTTCTGTTGCTTTCGCTTTTTTGCGAAGGGGCCCAGCCTTACTCTTATTCCCATCAAGCCTAATTTTCTTCCATTCTTGCTTCAGCGTTTTGACTTGACTCGGAGCCGTTTTGATCGCATCACCTTCTAAATTCGCCAACGTTTCGACTTGTTTACACAAGTCAATTTTAGATTCCAAATAGCTTTGGATCTCCTTTTTGAGCGCGTCTTGTTGTTGTTTACGATAGTTAAACACTTCATCACACGCACTACGGAACGTTTGCCAAAATTCGCGTTCAATACGGCGATTCCCAGGAATAGTCACTACCCATTGCTCTTGCAATTTTTTAACCTGATTAATGGCATTTGTGACTTTAACCTCAACGAGGTTTTTGGCTTCTGTATCACCTTGAGTCATGGCTTCTTGGTGGCTAGCCATAAATGTTTTCAGGTGAAGTGCTAATTCATCAACCTGACCTAACAAATTGACACGAACACGACAATTATGTTGACGTTCATCATTTAAGTGGATTTCCAAAACTTGCATAGCCGCTTGAAACCGTCGCTGCACGAGTTTTTTGAGTTTTCTGTCGGTTGTACCAATGTTTCTCCAAGTTTTATCCATATCACGGACAAAATGATAAACTTCCTTCCAATTCGTATTAGGATTTTCCCAATCCGTCTCTTCTGCAAACTGAACTAAACGATCACAAAGGGCTTGTTTTTCTGAAAAATTTCGTTCCCGTTCTCTGGATTTGATATGAAAATGAGTCCGACAAGGTTCATAAGCCGTCTGACAAGCTTGATTAAAGCGTTCCCAAAGTGCTTGTGAATGGCCTTGAGAACCCATATTTTTCCAAGTTGTCTGTGCCTTGCGAATCGTTTTAGCAGCCTCTTCTAGCTCGTGTTCACCTTCCAACAAGGCTTCTATTTGTTGGCATAAGTGTTCTCGATAGCGTTGATAAGCATTCTGGCAGGCTTGATTAAAGCGTTCCCAAAATTCGGGCACATAACCGCTCGCGCCAAGTCGTTTCCAAGCTGTTTGGGCTTCTTCAGTCAGAAGAAGCAATTCATTTTGATCCTCATATTCTGTATCAAGCAAGCTTTCCACTTGCTGGCATAATTTTTCCCGTTCCAGTTTATTCCCCCAACCTTGCCAACCTCGCCATTTTTGAATTTTATCGTGGTTATCCTGTAAACGCGTTTCCAACGTTTTCTTACGTTCCTGGGATAAACCAACGAGATTGCTGAACAATTGGCGGGCGGTTTTTTCCAATGGGATAGCGGTTTTCAATCCCCCCTCTTCCAATGCCGTTTCTAAATCAGTCAACACTTTTTTTAATTCTTGTACCGCCTGAGTACGCTGTTTCGTTTGTTCTTGCAAGTGCGTTTTAAGGGCGGCTAAAGTTTTCTCAAAGCGGGTGTTTAATTCGCTTATGAGGCTCAATGGTTTAGTCGGTTGCGACACTTCTTTCCAACGCGCTTGTAGCTGTTTTAAATATTCTGTTGTGAGGACAACGTTGTCATTCAGCTTCGATTCCGCCTCCGTACATAAAGCTTCCAAGGCGCTTGCTATATGGTGATAATCTTGCCAACTTTTATAACGTTTTTGCACAGACTGATGGGATCGCTCAAAACGCTTCTGCCAATTCAGTTCTTCCTCCTGATCATCAATCGGTTGGATTTCTGCCCACTCACTTTTCACTGCCTCAAGACGTTGCTTAAACTCTTGTTGATCCTGAGCAGCAAGATGTTGACGTTTTTTCAAGTCGATCAACAACGCATCCATCTGTTCACATAAAGCTTGTTTAGCCGCCCGTAGGGGTGCCAAAGCGATTTCACGCTGTTGTGCCTCATCAAGTGCTTGTTGAGAGTTTTCCAAAGCTGCCATAACCGCTTGTTGCGCTTTGACAAAACGTGTTTGACATTGAGATTCGGCATAAGCAGCGATAGCCTTCCAGCGTTCTTGTAAACGTTTTAAGTCGGCCGTTTCTGAGTTTAAAGATTTAGAACCACCCTGTGCTTTGGTGCTTGAAACATCAGATAATCGATGTTCTAAAGATTCTAACTTAGCACAAATGGTTTCACACTCAGTACGCACTCGTGCTGGACGTTCCTCATGTTCAAGCATTTCATCCAGTTTCTCACGCGATCGCCGACGAATCCTTTTATCATTGTTGCGACTGGCTTTAAACACGCGCTCTAAAGTCGATTTTTGGCTCAGTTTTTCGAGAGCAGCCAGACGCACTTCAATCGCCGGATCATTAATGGCAATATCGCCTAATAACCCTTCACGTTCAAGTTTATCAATAGCAACCATTCTCAGTGCCACTTCTGGCCCTGATTCTGCGACATACGCTATGATTTCTGTATGATTACTCTTGCTGATCCAAGCCAAGCGGGTATCCAAGGCTGGGCAATCGTTTTTTTGACAACAAAGCAATTGTTTAATGCGTTCTTCGGCGCTTTCTCGTACTGCTTTGTCTGAGTCATGTTGTACGATTTGATCTAACACACTTAACTCGGTAAGTTTAAAGACTGCGGTTCGTCGTACTTCAGCGGCTTCATCGTTTTGGGCGATTTCGTTTAAAATCGCCGGTTCGTCTAGGTTTTTGACCTCTAATTGACGGACATTAGGATCACGATGCTGCCATTTAGGCTTGAGCAATTTAGAAAAAATCATAATGTCTTTTCAGTTATCAGTTATCAGTTATCAGTTATCAGTTATCAGTTATCAGTTATCATAAGTAGGGTGGGCTTTTTATTGCCCACCGTTTAATAGTAAGTAGGGTGAACAACGTATTTCTGTTGCTCACCGATGTCAATGTAGGCTGGGCTTTGTGTTGCCCTGCAAAAAGTCATTTTATCAGTCTTTGTTCATTTTTTAGTTTTCATTCTGAATTCAATTAAGGAAATAGGCTGTTCATTTCTCATGAATTATTATCTTGAATTGGCATAAAAAAGTTTCACTATTTAATTTATCCATTAAGGAAAAGGAATGCAATACACTTTTTAAAAAACGGGTGTATGCCTTATGAGCTTTCTATTAAAAAAAAGCTGCTGTTCCTCGTATCTTGTCAATTCAATTTGTAATTCAATTTGTCAATTTAATGACTGATTGTCATTTTGGCTTGATGAGGCCCTTGAAAATTAAATTTTTTTTGACTCAGAGCCTCTCACAAAAATTCATTTGAAATGGAGAATGGGGAATGGTTCATATCGAATAGCAAGCCTATAAATTGATTAACTGATTGTTTTTTATATCCTATTTTAGATGACTACAATTGACAATTCCCATTTTCCAATAGAGATTTCCCATTTTCCAAGGCCTATTTAGAATTGGCGTTTTGCAGTTCTTTGATAAATTTAAATATCGCATACATTTATTATGTATTACGACTCGAAGTCTTTTCGAGGTTAATATTGATTGATGTGCTCCACTTTAACTCTAAATGAGTGATTTTTAATACCGGCATGGTTTTGTCGGGAGAATTAATTTGACAATGTCACATTTCCCATATCACGTAGGGTAGCGAAATGATTGGCTTTATGCTCGAATGTGACATTGTCGAGTTAATAATACTAACATAATTATTCAAACAAATTCCGAGGAAGTACCTCAAAAAGTTCATGGTGAACATTTCAAAACGAGGCCATTTTTTGCCACTGGTTTATGGAGTCTGTTTGCTAATCCCGACGAATGTTATCAGTTATGACAAAATAATGGGTAATAAGTCAATCGAAAATGTCATTAAATCCCATTTGACAATTTTCCATCATCATCATGTTCTGTGGTTAGCCATTTTATAATGAACTCATGAACGTTTTCCAATCAATGACACAATACCGTCGCAAATTTTGCTTATGCGACATAAAATTGGGGCAGTCGTTGGTATGGCGGTAGCGGCCATGACGGAAATCAATGCGAGCAGTAAAAAAGTATTCCACGCAAACGTTTGCGTGGAATTGATATTATTGGAGTTATTGATGATATTGCGTTTCAAACCAATTTGTTAGCCTTAAACGCGGCTGTCGAAGCCGCTCGTGCTGGTGAACAAGGACGCGGTTTTGCGGTTGTTGCTACTGAAGTGCGTAGTCTAGCCCAGCGTAGTGCGGCGGCGGCGAAAGAAATTAAGGGATTAATACAAGACAGTGTCACTAAAACTGAAGAAGGCACAAAGTTAGTTAATGAATCGGGTAGCACTTTAGATGAGAGAAACGGCCTCAGTCGGTTTTCTCAGGGCAGGATGACGGATGGGAAGAATTTTAGGGGCAAGGTGGTCGGGTAAAATGTCGAATGCAACGGGTTTTATAGCGATATCAATATAAACGCTAAAGACGCTAAAGACGCTAAAGGCGCTAAAGAAGCGTTATAGATAAATATTACATCGAAGCGTCTCTTGCGTCTCTTGCGTTTTAAATAACATTGACTGATAAGTACTGAAGCATAAATTTTCAGGTATTTTAATAGAAGCAATGTTTATTTGTAATTAGAGACGCTTCGCGGCGCAAATCTACAATTCGCGGTTTCGTTCCGACGCGATGCCGAGCAAATCTTTGCGGTAAAATACCTGTTTATTTGTGGTTCAGTACTTAGATGTGATGTTAAACAACCGCTAAGTTGCCTTTGCTTTCTAACCACGTTTTCCGATCATTGGCCCGTTTTTTCGCGAGCAACATATTCATCATGCTTTCAGTTTCTTCTGGCTCATCTAGTGTGAGTTGAATTAATCTCCGCGTTTCGGTAGCCATGGTGGTTTCGCGCAGTTGTAAAGGGTTCATTTCACCGAGTCCTTTAAATCGTTGGACATTTATTTGTCCGCGTTTTTTTTCGGCGGTAATGCGATCTAAAATGCCTTTTTTTTCTTCCTCATTTAAGGCGTAGTAAAGGGTATTGCCAATATCAATACGATAAAGGGGGGGGGTGGCAATATAGACATGCCCTTTGGCCACGATTTGACGAAAGTGTTTTAAAAATAAGGCACATAATAGGGTGGCAATGTGTGCTCCGTCAGAGTCGGCATCGGCCAGTATGCAGACTTTGCCATAACGTAGGTCGTCTAAATTGTCAGTACCGGGATCGATACCGAGTGCGACGGCAATATCATGAACTTCTTGTGAGGCCAGCACTTGGTTGGTATCGACTTCCCAAGTATTGAGAATTTTGCCGCGTAAGGGCATCACGGCTTGAAAAGTCCGATCACGCGCTTGCTTACAGGAACCGCCGGCGCTGTCGCCTTCCACTAAAAACAGTTCTGTTCGCTTGACATCTTGTAGGGAACAATCTGAGAGTTTACCCGGTAAAGTGGGGCCCGTGGTGGCTTTTTTACGAACCACTTTTTTATCGGCGCGAAGGCGTTTTTGGGCATGCATAATCACCAGTTCGGCAATTTTTTCGCCAATTTCAACGTGTTGATTGAGCCAATGACCGAAGGCATCGCGCACTACACCAGAGACAAAGGTGGCACAAGCACGCGATGAAAGTCGTTCTTTGGTTTGTCCAGAAAATTGGGGTTCTTCTAATTTGACAGATAGGATATAGGCACATCGTTCCCAGACATCTTCAGGTGCTAATTTGACTCCCCGTGGTAGCAAGTTGCGGTAGTCGCAAAATTCGCGCATCGCTTCCAATAAACCACTGCGTAGGCCGTTGACGTGGGTACCGCCTTGTGTGGTGGGAATGAGGTTGACATAGCTTTCTGTCAGGAGTTCGCCTTCAGGAATCCACATCAGGGCATAGTCTACGGCTTCCGTTGTGGCCTCAAAGTGGCCTATAAAAGGGGTATCGGGCAAGCTGTCTATATCGCCTAGATTGTCAAGCAGGTAGGTTGTTAGGCCGTCTTTATAATGCCATTCTAGTTTTTCTCCTGTGTTTTCATCTTTAAAGCTGATCGTGAGACCGGCACAGAGTACGGCTTTCGCACGTAAAACGTGAGTCAGACGGGGGAGTAAAAAACGTATGGTGTCAAAATATTTTGGATTGGGCCAAAAACGAAGCGTGGTACCCGTGTTACGCTTGCCGACGTTGCCTTTTAGGGTTAATTCTTCTGTTTTGTCGCCATTGGCAAATGACATTTGATATAACTTGCCGTTGCGTTTAATGCTGATTTCTAAGTGACTGGAAAGGGCATTGACGACAGATACGCCAACACCATGCAAGCCACCTGAAAATTGGTAATTTTTGGTTGAAAATTTTCCGCCGGCATGTAGACGGGTCAAAATGACTTCTACGCCACTAACCCCTTCTTCAGGATGGGTATCAACGGGCATACCGCGCCCATTGTCGCGCACACTTAAAGAATTATCGGGGTGTAAAATGACCTCAATTTGGTTAGCGTGTCCGGAGATAGCTTCATCAACACTGTTATCGATCACTTCTTGAGCGAGATGATTAGGCCGGCTGGTATCGGTATACATGCCAGGTCGTTTACGCACTGGTTCTAGTCCGGTTAAGACTTCTATATCAGCTGCGTCGTAAGTTTTACTCATAAATTATCCCTAACGCTTTGAATTTATGCCATTTTTTCAAAATTTTACAGTAGAGACGCGAGGCATCGCGTCTCTATATGCCTCGCGTTTCTAGATCGCACCCAAGCACAGACGCGAGGCAGAGCAAATCTACAGGTTTCTACATTGTACTAAACCAGAGACGCGAGGCAGAGCAAATCTACGGGTTTCTACATATAAGCTTTTTTATGAGTTGCTTTAATCAATTCCGGTAGCATTTTGTCAAGATGCGCTTTGATATCCGTGATGGCTTGATCTGTTGCTTTTTTTAATACGACTTCCAATCGTTTTTGAACAATATGTTCAATTTGTTGCTCAAGTGCCTTAGCTTGAAGTTCATTTAGCACAGGGGGCAATTCGTTCTTTGCGGGCACTTCCTTGCCTAAGACAACGACATCCTTTAATACGGGTAATTCAATGGTTTTCGTTGTTTTCATATCAATTTATCATTTGTAGGGCGGGCTTTGTTATTATTAGTTGCCCACCCGTTTTTCTAACGATTAATTTTATGGACTTTTAATAAAGCGTTTCTCTCTTGATAAAAGCGATAACGTGTTCGGCCTGCCTCACGCGCTATAGGCGTGTCATCAACAATTTCAGCAATGCGCTTAAACTGTTCAAAAAATGGGGGAACGGTTTCAGTTAGGTTAATTAAGACTTCCATATTGGGACAAACTTCTGCGCTGTAGCCGATGCGTATTGGGGCTGTTGATGAAATATCGGGGTAAATATCGTGCGGTAAAAAGCTGTCTTCTTTGAATACCCATAAGAGCTTATCAAATTTTTCGGCATCGATTATAGAATTGGTCTGAATGTAAATAGGGTAGCCTTGATGCCAAGCTTTGTCAGCTAATTGGCAAGCGAGACGATTCTTTTCTTGTCTCAATCGTATTGTGTGCAATATGTAAAAATCAACTTGGGGCATGATAATTGATGACGGGTAATGTCGTTTAAAATCAAGAAGAACGTGCAAAACGATTCAATCATTCAGATAAGCGAATGGCGAACCTTTGTAAAGCTTCGCTATTCGCGCTTCGCGAAACGAACTCTATGGAAACGAATAGACAGTCAAGTCATCCATTTTGGTTGAGGCGCTGTCTAAAAACGGCTCAATTCAAAAATAAGTTATTCTTCTTCGCTAACAACAGGTGCTTCAGTGGCCACATTGTTAGACGACATTTTACTGCGATCAATAAGATATTGTGTCAACAGCGGTACGGGTCGTCCAGTAGCCCCTTTTTCCTTTTTAGCTGTCAACCATGCTGTTCCAGCAATATCTAAATGTGCCCAGTGGCATTTTTTGATAAAACGTGATAAGAAACAAGCGGCTGTAATCGCGCTTCCCTCACGTCCACCGATATTGGCCACATCAGCAAAGTGAGTATCAAGTTGTTCTTGGTAATCATCCCACAAGGGTAATTCCCAAGCCCTATCACCGCTGAATTTGCTGGCATTCAATAAATCATTGGTTAAAGGGTGATGGTTACTCATCAAACCATGGGCATGTTTACCCAAAGCCACTACACAGGCCCCTGTCAATGTGGCAATGTCAATCATCACTTCGGGTTTATATTCATTCTCAGCGTAAGTCAGTGCATCACACAGAATAAGGCGACCTTCAGCATCCGTATTTAAAATCTCTATTGTTTGGCCCGATAGGCTAGTCACAATATCGCCGGGCTTTGTTGCATTACCACTCGGTAAATTTTCCACTGTGGGAATAATACCAACGACATATAAGGGTAATTCCAATTCGACAACAGCTAACAGGGTACCCAGCACTGAGGCAGCGCCACACATGTCAAACTTCATCTGATCCATATCTTTTGAGGGTTTGATCGAAATACCACCTGAATCAAAAGTCACCCCTTTGCCCACAAGAACAAAAGGTGCCTCATTCTTTTTGCCCTCCTTATTATATTCTAAAATAATCAGATGCGGCGGTTGTTCACTGCCTTTAGCAACAGCGAGTAGGGCATTCATACCCTCGTTTTCCATATCGGCTTGCTCAAGTACTTGACAGCTTAGCTTGTTTTCATGATTTTCACACAGTTTTTGAGCCTGTTGAACTAAATAGGCAGGCGTACAAATATTACTTGGCAAATTGCCTAAATCTTTTGCCAGTTTGACCCCTTCTGCAATTTTTTCAGCTTCACGACAAGCGGACTCAGCAAGGCTTAATTCACGGCGCGATGCGACACTAAAAACGATTTTACGCAAGGGCCGCCGCATGTCCTCTTTTGTGTTTTTACTCTTCAGTTCATTAAACTCGTACAAACTGGCATGCGCTGTTTCAACCGCTTGACGAATACGCCATGTCGTGTCACGACTACGCACATTCAATTCAGTCAAATAACACACGGCTTCCATGGAACCGGTTTCATGCAATGTGCGTATGGCTGTCGCGATGACTTTACGATATTGAGTCTCACCTAATTCACGTTCACGTCCGCAACCAACCAGTAAAACACGGTCAGCTAAAGTGCCTGGCACATTGTGCAAGAGTAAAGTTTGGCCAATTTTGCCTTCCAAATCTCCCCGACGCAAAATAAAAGAAAGATGTCCTTGACTAATCTCATCAATTTTTTGAGCGACATCAGATAAACGACGAGGTTCATAAACACCGACAACGACACAGGCAGTGCGTTGTTTTTCGGGATGACCACTTTTTATACTAAATTCCATGCCAATTCCTTTATGTTTAGAGCGTGTTTTAAAACTTGACTTAACTCATTGTTTTTATAATTAATACTTTATTTTTTAATAAGAGATTTATTTTGGGACTTTAAAAACACACTTTTAGATTAGAGTATCATTTTTTATATTCAAATCTAATACAAAGAGCCTTTTGCAAAACGATTAAGCTATTAAAAAATGATAAAACATTAGAGTTTATACCGATTTAATGCAACTTATTGATTTTATTAAAGCCATTATATATTATTAAAAAGCAATAAAATCAATAATTTAAATATAATCAATATAATGTCTAATAACTTACGAGAAGTTGATATCATGTTTTTCAGGCGTTTTTACGCGCAAAAACATTTGCTTGAAAAGTCGTTGATTTATGGTTGCACGTCAGTGTTTTGCAAATTCCTCCAAAAATAAAACAAGTCTAATAAATCCTAACGGAAAGCAATTGTATATAATAAAGGATTAAAGCGAAATATGATTACGATCTTTTTCTCTTAAAACCTATAATGACAATGATTATTTAATGATGACGGCATTTAAGCCAAAATTTACCACGATCTTTTCCCTTAAAACCTAATGACAAGAATTCTTATTATATAATAATAAAAGGGTTAAACCGAAACATTGCCACGATCTTATCCCTTCACATACAATCGCCTAAAGTTCAAAAGGGGAAATAGCGATGCACCCGTTTATTTCTTATGCTCACCCATAACACAAAGATAATGGAGTCTTTTTTTGATTATTAGCCGTTACTTATTTCGTGAAATATTATACATTTTACTCGCCTTAACAGCATTATTGATATTGATTTATATCAGTCACCGATTTATGAAGTATTTAGTACAAGCCTCAATAGGCGATTTACCGGCACAGTTTATTTTTCAATTATTAGCTTTACGCTTATTAACCGACTTGATGCTTATTTTGCCCTTGGGATTTTTTTTAGCCCTATTGTTAGCCTTGGGGCGATTGTATAAAGATAATGAAATCACGGCGATGGCGGCCTGTGGTATTGGTGTGCCGGTCAAGAGTATTATCAGCTTTGGTGTCATTTTTGCCGTTATCATTGGTTTATTATCTTTAGTACTGGCACCTTGGGCTGAAAATCAAAGGGGACTTTTACAAGTCCAATTGAAAACGATGGCAGAAGTCGGTGGTATAGCCGCTGGACGCTTTAGAGAGTTTAATCACGG
>JAYQWI020001018.1:0-4910 GCA_035871815.2 Candidatus Parabeggiatoa communis | reverse complement strand
CAACGGTGTGCAGAGCAAGGATTTGGGTTGCTGTGCGACAATGTAAGCCTCAGCGGTAAAATCACCTTCCGACACCGCATCATTTAACACCACCGATTCTTGGGTACGGGCCACATAGTTGACAATCGCAGCCGACAACAGCGGTTCTTCCGAGTCAATGGGAAGAGATTGCCGTGTAGTGACTGCGTCCGAATCAAACCCCCCTTCCGCCTCAATCACCCAGTCACCCTCAGCATTCTTCAGAATCAAAAAGCCTTTTTGGGCCCCCGCAGTCTCAATCACCACATTCATCAAATTGGCCAACAACTTATCCAGCACCATTTCGCCAGAAATCGCTTGCGAGGCTTTCATCACCGCGGCTAAATCCAGTGCATCACCAGAATGATTGCCGGTTATCGTGGTGCTAGAAAGACGATCAGGGCTAGATGTGCTCATGGGTTGAGACAGTAAATGTGGATATCGCGCCTCTAAGTCCCTAACCTTCGCGACGGCCCCCCAACGCTGGTAGGCGTAATGGGCATTTTTCAGGTAGTCGTCAGCAAAATGGTTTTGGCCGCGAGCAAGGTAGAATCGGCCAGCCAGTTCATAAGCGATGGCTTCTTCATTCAGGTATTCGTTTTCATGGGCCCCTGCGATGGCTTTGTCGTAATATTCCCTCGCCTCGCCATAGTTGCCCAATACGCGGGCACGTTCTGCTTCAACGAGATCAAATTTGTGCTGAAAATTCATTGGGGCATGTTCAGCCCAGGTTTTCATTTGGTTCTGGCTGGTAGAAACCCTTTCTAGAATGCGCTTTTGTTCAGTCTCTGTGGTGTCAGAAAACACGGACAAATGTGCGAGACAATCGTAAAAATGGAAAATAGGCACTGTTAGCATGCCAATTGCCATGTCTACATATTCTTCAGTTTTATTAGCATTGACAACAGCTTGCGAGTACTCTTCAAACAAATAACAGAGAAACAGTTTGTTGAGATAAAAAAAGCACAGTGCCAGTCTATCATTCGCTTCCTGATAAACGGTCAGCATGGCCACTTCATCAGGCGTGTGACGCTGTAAGTCAATGGGATTTTCAGTTTTTCCTAACAGGTGCCATACCGGTAATTGGAACAATTCTAGCCAACGCAAGGTCGTATCCTGCTTGAGTTGACTGATGGCCTTATGGTATTTAGTCATGTCTTGTTCCAGTCCCACCAATTCCTTGCCAACCCAGTAGGAATGGAAAGAATACATGAAAGTGGCTAATGCGCCATATACCATATCTCCTGTTTCCAACCCACTTTGATAGGTTTGTCGTAAAGATTTTAAGGTGTTCTTGACAGGTTCCTTCCAATGCCGGATGAAGGTCTCAAAACCATAGCGGGTTCTCGTCTCCATTTCTTTTGCCTGATAGCGTTCCAAGATATTTAATGCCAGTTGACCAAATTGATAGCCCGCCTCAATATCCCCTTCCATACCACATAGCAGGAGGCCATAAGAAACATAGGCATCGGCTGAGTTACTGGTATTGCCATACTGAAGCGATAAATTGACCATCTGTAGTAAAACCAGCATATACACTTCCGGAAATCCTACCGAAGCAGCAGTCGATATACTTCCCAGAATACGTGTTGCAGCCAGTTTGTCTGGCTCAGTCATGTCTGGCAGATGGATTAAATCCTCAATGTTCGTTTTGGCCCATGCCGCCCTGGTTTCTTCAAGGGCCAATGAAATATCGGATTGGCTTGGCTTATCAGGGAGCGGCATCCCCAACATGGCCATCACCTCTAACCCGGTATTCACGGCTTCTAATAATTTGTGCTGTGCATAATACGCTTGAAGATTGACTTCATAAACTTTCACTTTGTCCAACACAGTTTGGGCGTGTTGTAGCACCACCTGACTCAATTCCTTTTGCCGCTCAAACTCACGGCTGAAATAGGCCGCTTCTACCGCTTCTACATACAAGGTTAGCATGAGATCATATTGCCGCTTCCAGTTTTCTGCCGCCAACAGACTTAAGCCCACCTCCAAGTAATTCAAGGCAGGTTGATGAGCAGCAGAAGCCTTAGCTTTTTTCCCCGCTTGTAGATTCAATCTAGCCAACTCCTCCCGCTCGCTTGGTTGGTTAATTAATTTCTTGCCTTTGTTTAGGTGGTTAACAATATCAAAAAGCTTTCGGTCAAGTGCCTCATGAGGTGTTTTGTGTAACAACCGTTGTCCAAAACGCCAGTGCATGGCGGGTTTGTCCAGAACAGAAATGAGGGAATAAACCGCTTGCTGTATGCGATCATGGGCAAATTTATAGGAAGAAGCCGCCAATTGTTCTGACAGGCCTTCTACCTCTAGTGCCATCAAGTGATAGGTGTCACTCAGTGGGAGAATAAAGCCCTCAGATATAACGGCCCACAGTGCCGTAGCGATATAACGTGGTGAGTGTTCTGACACGATAGCCAGCGTTTCCAAGTCAAACTGATTGCCAATTCCAGCAGCTAACTTTAATATAGCGAGTGTATCTGGTGGTAATTTTTGGACCTTGGTCGCCATCAATTCAACCACATTATCGGTGATTTTTTGTGCCGCAATTTGCTCTAAATCCCATTGCCAGCGGCCTTGTTCATAGTTAAAACTCAGTAAGGCTTCGGCATACAGCAACTTCAAAAACTCAGTGATAAAAAAGGGATTACCGCCGGTTTTCGCATGAACCAATTCGGCCAGTGGATGGACCGTTTCTGGCTCACCTTGGACAATATCCATTATCAACTGGGTGACATCTGGCAAAGTTAAGGGTGAGAGTGTGATTTGATTGACGATGGCATCGGCTTTTTTGATTTCATCCCAAGTCAACATCAGCGGGTGCGCCTCGCTGACTTCGTTATCTCGATAAGCGCCAATGAAAAATAGATAATGGCTATCGGGGGCCGTCATTAACAGTTCAATTAATTTCAATGAGGCCCCATCGGCCCACTGTAAATCGTCTAAAAACATGACCAACGGGTGTTCGGGTTGGGTAAACACCTTAATGAAGTTCTGAAAAACGAGATTAAAGCGGTTTTGTGCTTCCGTAGGCGGTAGCTCAGGCACGGGAGCTTGCGGGCCAATAACTTGTTTGACTTCAGGGATAACGTCAATAATAACTTGTCCATTTGTTCCCAAGGCCTGTTGCAATTTATTGCGCCACGTCGCTAGAGCAGCAGCACTTTCTGTCAGTAGTTGGCGCATTAATGACTGAAAGGCTTGAATCAGCGAGGCGTAGGGAATATCGCGTTGAAATTGGTCAAATTTACCCGCGATAAAATAACCGTGCTGGCCTGTCAACGGTTTATAGACTTCCTGTACCAAAGCTGACTTACCAATGCCGGAATAACCAGCAACCAGCATCATTTCACAGCGACCTTCGCTGACTCGTTCAGCTACGCCCATCAAGGTCGCAATGTGCTCTTCACGTCCATAGAGTTTTTGCGGGATTTCAAATCGGTCGGAAACATCCGCCCGTCCAAGAGGGAAGGCTTCAATTCGCCCAGCCGTTTGCCATTGCTGTAAACAGTCTGCCAAGTCAGCTTTAAGCCCGTAGCTGGATTGGTAACGATCTTCGGCGTTTTTCGCCATCAATTTCAGCACGAGGTCTGAAATCGCTTGAGGCAGTTCTGATTTTAATGAATGCGGTGGCACGGGTTGTCGGGCAATATGACAATGCACCACTTCCAGCGCATCTGGCATCGGAAAGGGTAGCTGACCAGTCAGTAATTCATAGAACGTGACACCGAGGGAATAAAAGTCGGTTCGGTAATCTATGGCCCGGTTCATGCGGCCGGTTTGTTCTGGGGAAAGATAGGCTAAAGTACCTTCTAACAGGTTAGGGTTGCTAAAGGTCGTGTTTTCGCGGGATAAGACGGTTGATATGCCAAAGTCAATCAATTTGATTTGCTTTGTTTTGGGATTAAGGATGATATTTGAGGGATTAATATCTTTATGGATTAGGTGGCGTTGATGCAACTGCCCTAAAATCTCCGTGACGAAAATAGCCAGCGTCAAAAAGTCAGTCAATGGCATTTGGCCTGCCAGTTTTAAGCGATCAACAGAAGTGGCCCCATAGTCTTCCAGTACGATTATCAATCGGTTTTGGTTGCTTTCTAACTCATAAACATCCACTACACCCTCAAGTTCTTTCAATTGGTGTGTGATTTCATATTCCCGTTTGAACCAAGCCCGTTTTTCTGGGGGGGGGTAGTCTTGTTTCAGGATTTTCAAAACAACAGCTTGATTGTCGCTGAGCCTACGTGCGCGATAAATAGACGAGTTGGCACTTTCGTGGAGTTGTTCAGTGAGTTGGTAATCCAAAATCTTTATCATTATTTGAATTTCCTATTTTATAATTCTCAGTAGTTCGAAAACAAATAAAAGCAAAATAAATTTTGCATTCCAAAAAACCCGCAAAATAAATTTTGCACTCCAAAAAACCCGCAAAATAAATTTTGCACTCCAAAAAACCCGCAAAATAAATTTGGCACTCCAAAAAACCCGCAAAATAAAGTTGATTTGAAAAGCGAGTCTTCAAGATTTATTATAATATGACCATTTTTTAATGCGCCTTTTCAAACGACAGTGCAAAATTTATTTTGCTTTACCTTTTCGTTCCAACTTTAGTTTGCTAGCCGGAGTGCAAAATTTATTTTGCTTTACCTTGTGCAAAATTTATTTTGCTTTACCTTGTGCAAAATTTATTTTGCTTTATCTTGGAGTGCAAAATTTATTTTGCTTTACCTTGGAGTGCAAAATTTATTTTGCTTTAGGCATATCCAAAAAATAAATTATCCCGCAGGGCTACTCTATGCACACAAATAATTTGTAACAAACTGTCGGCTCACGCAGAGCCGCAGAGCCGCAGAGAATGAGAGAAATTAAACAAACCGGCTTGAATTGCCTTTTGGGAT
>JAYQWI020001017.1:0-4885 GCA_035871815.2 Candidatus Parabeggiatoa communis | reverse complement strand
CACAAACATTCACACATAAATAATAATGCGTTGGATAATAATTGCTTTATTCAGTATTTTGTCAGTTAGCACGTATGCTGAGCGAGTCCTTGTCCACTTGCCAGGGCCTATCAGTGTTGCTGAAATCGCGCAATTGAATACACAAGCTCATATCATTCGCGACTTACGCCCATTGCCTTGGTTAGTTGTAGGGTGGGTAGAGCGGAGCGAAACCCACCTGAAAACTCGTCGCGCATTACAAACCAATATAGCTAACATAACCAAAAGCTGGTCTTTATACCCCGATGTGCAAGGGCATTTTGCCCTTGCTCAAGCAACATCCACCACGCCCAATGACCCGCGTTATACTGAACAATGGCATCTAACAGAAATCGGTGTCCCAACACTTTGGGAAAAAACACAGGGTGAAGGTGTTATTATTGCCCTTATCGACAGCGGTGTCGATCCCCGTCATCCTGATTTATCGGCTAATATCTTATTTGATCAAGGCTATGATTTCGGTGATGAGGATGATAAACCTTATGATGAATCTTGGACTGGACATGGTACCGCGATGGCCGGTTTAATTGTTGCGACATGTCATAATCAAAAAGGGGGCTGTGGTGTCGCCCCTGCTGCTAAAATTATCCCTTATAAAATCAATCAACACAGTGAAAGTCGATTTTTGGCCTCCGATTTAGCCGCCGCCATTTTAGCCGCTGCCGATAGCCCCGCCAAAATTTTGTTATTAAGTTTAGTACTCGACAACTATTCACAAATCGTACAAGATGCCTTATTCTATGCCAAAGCTCAAGATAAAATCGTGGTGGCAGCGGCCGGCAATACGGGTGGCCCAGTTGCTTATCCTGCCTCTGAACCTTGGGTTATCGGCGTTGGCGCGTTTGACAAAAGCGGCCAAAGACTGCGCGACAGTAACTATGGTGAGGGTTTATCACTGAATGCACCCGGAGTAGACTTGATCACCACACTGCCTGGTACCGGCTATACGGATTTATACCGTGGGACATCACCCGCCGCCGCTTTAGTCAGTGGTGTTTTGGCCTTAATGATAGCGCAACAACCCGATGCCACTGTGCCAGCAGTGACTGTCACACTTCTTGCTTCATCTGAAGATGTTGAAACCACTGGTTTTGATAATCAGTCTGGATTTGGGCATCTTAAAATAGCCAACCTTCTTACAACTGATAACGAACCCAGCTTGACCTTCACGCCGACAAGGGCAGAAGTGTTGCGTCCCAGTGAAACCCTACAATTGAATTTATCTTTGAATCAGCTCACTGGCAGAATGGCCGACTTATATTTACGTCTTAATTTGCCTAGTGAGAGCCCAGAAAAACAACGTGTTAGTTTCTTTAAAATTTGGAATAGCCACGACAGCATTGAAAAAATAGCCTATAATTTCCCATTGGCCAGTCCCTATTTATTAACAAATGATCTTTTTTTACCCCTGTATGGCACAAGGGCTTTATTAGGCCCAGGCCTGATAGATTCAGCCATGCTTGAAGGTGTGTACGAATTATCAGCCCGATTAACGTTTGCTGATAATTCAATAGTACAAGCACGGAAATTGATTTGGGTAACAGATGCAAGGTTATTTCAGATAAGTGGTAATGAATAATGGATAATCGGTAATTGGTAATTCTATTAATCATCAATTCCTCACTCTTGATGGGGCAACCCTACGGATTGCCCCTACAAGATTCTTCTGTAGGGGCAATCCCTTGTGGTTGCCCTTGGTATATTATTAATTTGGGAATTGCCTGAGAACGGATATGATCATTGAATCATTGATAATTGATTAATTGCACAAATTCAGTTATTAAATCAATGATTTCCTATTTTTTTGTCAAGTGGAGGGTAACAAGTTAAAAAAAATTGACTTTAAGTCTTGCTTTAAGGTGAAGCTTGTGCAATATTTATTTAATAAGTGAAACGAATCCTCTCCAATCTGTTTGGCTTAACATATAAGCAATCTCTAAAATATAAAAACATTTTATAATATTTCAAAGGTTTTGTTTATATTATTAAGCTAAAGTGAGAGATTCAATTTAATAATGATTTCGGTAATCCAATCCATTTAGAGCAACAACTGTTGACACTATATTAATGTGAATGCTAATCTTAACGCCATAATTGATGTTTTTTTTTGAACGGTTTAAGTATTGGTTGTTAGGTTTCTAAAAGAGTTTTTATTACCAAAGAATTAACGACGGAGATATCGTAGCATGAATGTGAAAAAAACGGCATTAGCCACAGCGATTTCATTCGCTTTAGCCGCAGGGCCTGTTTGGGCGAAAACAACGACGGTTGATGGAGAATTTATCCTTGATCGCACTGAAACAGAGGCAGGTGGTGTTGTCAATCTCGCCATATTAGGAACAGATAAAAATGGTGCTGTTGACCTGTATGGTGAAAGATCAGGCGCTGTTATCATAGCGATAGTCAGTTCCGATAAGGGTGTGGTGATTGGGGGTGATCCGAATCCTGGGGAACAAGCCAGTGAAGCGGTTGCGGGCGGTAATTTTGCGGCCAGTGTCAGATACGTCAAATTGATTCAAGGCAAGGGTCGAGTACATATCATATACCCGCATGATATGGTGGCTGGCACAGATACGGTGGAAGTTGTTTTACAAGAACGGGTTGCCAATCCCTCAGGCGGTGTGGAATTTAATGAAATTGCCCGCACCACCAAAACGATTGAAATCAAGCAAACCGGTTCTAAGGATCCCATCAGTTTAGACGTTGTCGGTTTTGAAAAGGCACGCGTCGATCTGCAAGGTGAAACGAATTGTCTTGTGTGGGAACAACAGGATAATGCTAATGATCCGCCTGGATGTGAGTTTTACTCTAATAAGGGGGGCATATCGGGTGCCATGACGGCCGGGATTGCAGGGGGTCAAATTCTGGTGAGGGCGATCAATCCACGGGCGGCAGGTAATGTCACCGTGACCCTGCGTAAGATAGACAACCCCAAAGTCAAAGACGCAAACGGTAAGGATACTCGTGCCCCATTAACGGGCTCTGATTGTCAGTCTGATGATGGTTGTTACGAATACGCCTATCAAGCCGATATGCTGCAAGGTAAAGCCGTTGCCAATTTGGATAACAGTGTTACCAAGGCAGGCACCTATTATGTTGAAGCCACGTTTGATGGCTTTGATGGCAACAGTGTTGATCTGTTTTATGCCGATACGCTGGAAGTGCTATCGACAGGTACGCCTAAAGGCTTGAAGATTTCTTCAAGCAAGAAAACCATCACTAAACCGGGTGATGACTACAATTATGCTTCAAATGGACAAATCGGTCAGGGGACTAAAATCTGGGGCGTTTTGTTGGATGAATATGGCAACGCAACCAGTAATGGTGCCGGAAGTGGTGATATTAAAGTCTCTTTGCAAGATGCTCAGGGTGTCGTTAGCAATACGGCACTCAACTTAACCATACCGGCCGATTCATACACCGGTAAGACAGAAACCGCTGGCAGCACAAGCACCACTGACTCAATCATCGGTAATGCAAAAGATGAGATTTTGAAGGTTGGGACGACCTCGCTAGTGGCTGTTGCTGTTGATAAGCAAAACGAGCCGATTGGTTCGATTGCGCCTTCTGAGGCTTTGGAAATTAAAGTGGTCTCAGATGGTTTGAAAGTGGAACCAATCTTGACTATGCCCCAACTGGCGGGTACAGAATTTGATGCCTTTACGGTTTATGTCACTGATAATAAAGGTGATGTTAAAGTTGATGCTGATGGTAAACCCCTTGATCCTGGTCCTGTAAAACTGACCAGTGGCAGTGGTGAACAAATTACGGTCAATCGTAAAAATGAAGCGCCCTTTCATGTACAGGGGCTGTTTAGAAAAGTGACTTCTGCTGGTGTTTATATGGTGGGTGATGCCGCAGGAAATTATGGCGAAGTGATGGTGAGTGTCACGGGAGCAGGTATTAAACCCGCCGCTGCTACCGTGGTGGAATTACAAAATGCACATGAAGTCGGACAATCCGTCGTTAATCCGGGTGGAATGACAGATGAAAAACGTTATATCACAACCCTACCGGAATCGGCTTTTAGAATGTTTGATGACTACGGTAATCCTGTTACCGGTCAACAGCCGCTCACAGAGAACGACACGGGTACCTTTACAGCGACTTCCGCCAATGGTACGGTGGGCTACAACACGCCTCAAAAAGAGTATGGCATTCCAGGTCGTGTGTATTTTGAACCGGCAGATGCCATGGGCCATGCGCTGACGAGTTCCGACGTGAAGAGTTATGCTGTGACCATCACTTATGATACGACTGGATCGGATGCTTATGCTGGCGAAGATAAGATTCAAGTGAACTTTACTAAGCCAGGTTTAGGTGCCAAGAGCCTCACGATTAGCACCAATGTGCAAGCGCCACAAGAACTCGGTAGCATCAAGGCATCTATTGAACAAGATGTCTTGCCAGTCAACAGTGAAGTGGCTATGACAGTAGAGGTGTTAGATCAAAATGATCATCTCTTTGCCGGTAAAAACGCGCTAGTCACACTTCAAATTAACGGACAGAGCGGTGATACGGTCACACCAACGGTGAAAGAAATTACCCAAAGTCGGGTAGAATCAACATCTCAAGTGTGTAAGACGGCAGGTGGTTTCTTTGATGAAACTACTGCTCGGGTCGATTCCACAGACAATACGGTCAAGGGCACTTGTATCGAAACCAAAGAAGAGACTAAGTCAGCGGGTAAATCCATGAACTTCAGTGACACAGCGGGTCGCAAAGTTTTCGCGATAGCCGTTGGTGCTCAAGAAGGTCAGTTTAGCCTCACCTTTGCCGATGCCAGTAATCCTCAAGATGGTGCCAAAGTCACGCAAACTTTCACAGTTCAGCGGAAAGTCGCACC
>JAYQWI020001016.1:0-8189 GCA_035871815.2 Candidatus Parabeggiatoa communis | reverse complement strand
GAACTGAGGAATATTAAAGAAGACATTGGGGATGATTTTTGTGGGTTGATTGATAATTCGTAGAGACGCTTCGCGATCGCGTCTCTACACTGTTTGAATTGCGGAATATTAAAGAAGACATAGGCGATGATTTTTGTGGGTTGATTGATAATTCGTAGAGACGCTTCGCGATCGCGTCTCTACACTGTTTGAATTGCGGAATATGATGTCACGGTAGCGTGGTTGAAGACTAATTTGCATTTCGGTTTAGGAATTTCGCGCCACAATTCTCTTGCTGTTTCTATCCATTCGGCAATGATGACTTCAACATTGTGTAGTGCCGCTTGGTATGTTTCGCCATCTGCCATACACCCTGGTAATTCTGGCACTTCAGCAATAAAGGCTTCATCTTCTTGGCTCCAATATAGGATGATTTCATATTTGTTCATTTTATTTAATCTCCAAGGTGATATTTGAGAATGACTTCACGCACTTGTTTAACCTGATAAGCTTTAGCTTTTGAGTTTTTGGGCTGTAAGTTTAGAATTTCTACAACATCGTATCTTGTGAAAATGTGATGACTCCCTTTGATGCGTTCTTCAAAGCCAAGATGACATAATAATTGACATAATGCCAAAAAAGAAATATTAGAATCAGAATAACCATTGAGTATTTTTTCAATCAGTTTTTCAAATTGGCTCATTTTTGTTGCTCCTATTGAGTACAACTGATCAGGGGATTGATCGGATTGGTGTGTTGGTGATTGATGTTGAAGGCGCTTAACGTTGTACTTAGCCAACACGGCCGTAACCCCATCAGGAGCATAAAATACCTTCACCAATTCCTCAGCCCGATAAAAAATTTTCGCAAAATGAGATCGTAGCGCGAAAAAATTAACGAATTATTCAAAAAATCTGGGTTTATTCGTTCTCAATTCGCTGTACTGACTATTAAAGATATGAGCGGGAAAATAGCAATGCACCCGGCGCTGATTAATATTTGGGTTATTAAATAAAATGTCTTTCAATGCTCAGGTATTCGTCTAGGGTTTTCGCGTCTTGAGGGCGAGAAAAGAAGTAGCCTTGTACATGATGACAATGTGCTAATTTTAATATAGCAGCTTGTTGCTCGTTTTCTACGCCTTCGGCAACAATTCTCAAACCAAAGGCTTCACCTAGCGCAATGATAGCGTCTGCAATTTGTGCTGATTTACTAGAAGTATCGATGTCTTTGATAAAACTCCGATCAATTTTTAAAGCATCTATAGGATATCTTTGCAAATAACTTAAGGAAGAATAACCGGTGCCAAAATCATCAATGTATAACAGCAGTTCTAAATTTTTTAATTCGTTAAGTATTGTCAGTGCCGCTTCTGGGTCCTGCATCATCGCATTTTCCGTAATTTCGACGCGGCAAGTTGAACCTTTAATGCCGCTTTTTTCAATAATATCTTGAATGAGATTGATCAAGTGGGGTTGCTTAAATTGGATAGGCGACATGTTAATATTCATGCCTAATTCGGCATGATGTGGAAATTGAATTTGCCACTGGCGCAGTTGAAAACAAGCGGTTTCAAAAACCCATAAGCCTAGTTCTTTAATTAAACCCGTTTCTTCTGCTAACGGAATAAATAAATCTGGACGAATCATGCCTTGTTCAGGATGTATCCAACGCACTAAGGCTTCTAATGCCACAGTTTTATCCGTTTCTAACGAGATAATGGGTTGGTAATAGAGACAAAATTCTTGTTGTTCTAAGGCAATACGTAAATCCCTTTCCATTCTGAGCATGTTGACGACATTGGTATGCATACCCTCTTGGAAAATGATTGATTTACCGCGTCCTTGTTTTTTGGCTTCATACATTGCAGTATCGGCATCACGTAAAATTTCTTCAGAACTGCTATATTTTGAATCGCTCAGTGCAATGCCAATACTCGCTGTTGTATTAAACGTTTCATCTCCTAAGGTATAAGGTTGGTTGAGTTGTTGTTGAATCTTTTCAACACGCTGTTCAAGGCTAGCTAAGTCTGCCTGGTTTTCTAACATTAAGGCAAATTCATCGCCACCAAATCGAGCAACAATATCGTTTTCATGGGCTTGACGGGCGAGGCGATGAGCCGTTTCAGTGAGCAGTTTATCACCGACTAAATGTCCCATACTATCATTCACAATTTTAAAACGATCTAAATCAATAAATAACACAGCATAAGGAATTTTTATTTGATTTTGATCCTCAAGCTTAAGCTTCAAATTGATTTTTGATTCAGAAAGTTTTGCTATCGAAAATTCACTCAGTGCTTTTGTCAAGCGTTTAGTGAAAGCAGCCCGGTTACATAGTCCAGTGAGTTGATCATGTGTGGCATCATGGCGCAGTTTTTCCTCCGTTTGTTTACGCTCTGTCACATTTTCAATGATACCTTCGTAATAACGAATTTGATCACTTGTATCACGTACCACCCGCACCGTTTCATTGACCCAAATTATCCTACCATTTCGACAACGGGCTTGATATTCAAAGTCTTGCACATTGGAATGCTTTTCCAATAAGGCTATAAATTCCAATCGTCGCTGTGGATTGACATAGAGTTGTTGCCCAATATCTGTCATTTCTGTATAGATTTGTTCAGCAGATTCGTAGCCAAACATTCGGACAAAAGCAGGATTGACGCTGAGATAACGACCCGTCGGTGTGCATTGAAAAATGCCTTCTATCGCATTTTCAAATATATCACGGTATTTGTTTTCAGCTTCAAGTCGTGCTTCTTCTGCAAATTTGCGCTCGGTGATGTCTTCAATCATGTTGATGATGAAGGGATGGCTAGTGTCGCGGACAATTGAACAACTTTGATTTGTCCAGACAATCGCGCCACTTTTACAGATATAGCGTTTACTGACTTGATAGGTATCATATTTACCCGCCAACATTTTTTGTAACATAAACTGGTCAGCCTTAGCGTCTTCAGGGTGTACAAAATCTTTCAGTAATTTCTGGTTTAACTCTGTTTCACGATATCGCAGCAAGGATTGTAAAACTCTATTGCTGTCTAAGATTTTGTCTTCTAAATTAGTTTGCGCTATGCCAATAGCCGCTTCATTAAAAATAGCTTGGAAACGTTGCTGGCTGGCCTTCAAGGCTTGAGTCATCTGCTCGCGAGCCGTCATTTCTTGATTTAATGCCAAGTTGGTGTCGTAAAGATTTTGGGTGCGTTTGCCTACCAGTTCTTCTGCCCAATGGGCGCGAGTCAGGATAATATACAAATAGCGTAATAATCCTAGTGTAAATATTAAGCCAATACTCAGCACCGTCCAAGCATACCAGGTATGAAACAATGCGGCCTCTTTGGTTTTGTACAAGACAATACGCCATTGTCGTCCTCCGAAATCTAATGATCCCCACCATAAGCTGACCGATTGTTTGCGTATGAATCCACGATACCAATTAGGGACATATAATTCTTTTATTTTTGCCTCTATCGTGTCATCAAAGATCACTAAAAAGATTTCTGTTCTGAGTTTGGGTAAGCGCAAAACCGTTTTAACGAGTTCGTCAAGTAAAAAAATACCCACCGAAAATCCGATTAAATCACGTCGACGTTCTGTTAAAGTGGCAGGAATGGTGTTGGTCTGATAAACGGGTATAAAAACATAAATACCCATTAATTTACCCCTAAGCGTCTGCACTTCAACTGCCCCACTGGTCGTCATTTGTCCTAAATCCCGCGCATTTTCTAAAGCGATTCTTAAGATGTTATTTGACCCAACATCATAGCCCAATAGGTTGATATTGGACTCTAGCGGTTCAGTAAATAATATAGGATAGTAAATTTCTCGTTCACCTGCTGTCCATCTGTCGAAATGAGATGAATATTCCCATAAATGAAATTCACTAAAGCCTTCTGATCGGATCGAGCTTTCAATAGTTTGACGCTTTGAGGCCGGCACAACATTGACATAAGACCATGCCTGAATCCCTGGTTGTGTGAGTAAATCACCTTGAATAAATTGTGTAAAATTCTGTCGAGTTAGGGGAGGATGTACATGATGTAAACCACGGATAGATTTTAAAATATTGCCATAAGTGGTAAACGTTTGACGTAATACGCGCATATGTTCATTAACTTGTTTTTTCTGTTCATCAAGAGCGGTGTCTTGTTCCCATTGTTTGACATAAAAAAAGGCCGTCAAAGATAATCCTAATCCAATAATGGCAACTAATAGTAATGAAATATCAACTTTTATAGGTATTTTACGAGGCATGAGAAGCGGCTATGGCATTGACTTGGTGAGAAATTCATATCTTACATTTTCCTACAACGCAAATAGTGAATAGCGAATTTCAATATTTCACGAGTTTTTGCGCGCAAAAACGTTTAGCTTCGATAAACTTTAGTCTAAAAGCGTAAAATTGACAAAAGGGAACAGTGGGTACTTGGTGTTGCTTGATGAATTACCCTGATTGATATAACAAAATCAATTTCACGCCAAATTGATAATAAATGATTTGCTATTCGCTATCCATACAGGTAGAAATATAAGCGTATGAATCTACTGGGTAATCAGAATGCCAAATTTCCACAAGCAAGGCTTGCCACCATGCACTAGCAAAACCCTAACGGCTTTAATTCGTAGAGTTTTGCTCTTTTAGGATGAGGGTGGCAATCCTCATGCTTTTTTTATGAGTATTCACATTCAACCCTGAAGGGGTTGTCGCCTTTTTTTGAAAAAGGGATTGGGGGGATTTTAATAAATAGAGTTTATACCGATTTAATACAAATCATTGATTTACAAAATATTATTGATTAAAAATCTCTAAAATAAATCGCTTAACAAATCGGTATAATATCTGTCTAATGAAATTCTTTATGTTCAGAGGCAAAAACATGAGAGTATAAATTAGCAATCCATTGTTTACCTTCTTGAGTGACGCGCAAGTAGTGCAGGGCAGGTTGAATATAGCGGCTGACGTTGTCCCAGTAAAATGAGGGATATGAAGTGCGTAAATCATAGGCGCTTTTGTATCCCAATTTTTCATTGACACCGGTTTCTTGAAACTCGTAAAAAAGTGCTGGTAACTTGCGAATATAGTGTGGATCGGCCAATTGGCCGATTAAATCTGCCGCTCGTACTAAACCGGGGTAAGACGACGTGCTTTGATGATCACTGTCATTTGGAACGGGAAAACGGGTTAATTCAATATTAGCCGCAATGACTTTAGCATCAATGAGCGCATTGCCCCCAAAACGCTCGTGGATAAACAATTTGCCACGATCAACATGATAAGGTGACATTGAGGCATCTGTCGTGTCTTGTGGTAAAGTGATCATTTCATTTTTGAGCCCTGTGGTATAACTACCCTCATTGTCATCACGGCAAATGCCTCGCACATGGCCAATATCGTGACAAAGCAAAGAGATGATAAAATTAAGCCAGTCACGATGTGAGACACCCCCTTCACGGATATGTTTACCTCTGAGGATTTCTTGTCCAACATTGGTAACCATAATTGTGTGTTCCATGTTGTGATAAAGCGCATCACTGTTGGCGAAATGTTCTAACGCCATGCGTCCAGCCCAAGCAATAATATCGCTATTTGATACCTCTAAATTACCATAATTACGGCGATAAGCTATTTGAAGTTGTTTAACAAAGCCATTAATGACTAATTCAGTGGGATTAAACATATTCGTGTTTTTATCAGTTATCAGTTATCAGTTATCAGTTATATTCAAAAGTTCAAAAAACTGTATTTAGCGTAGCGCACCGAAGGTTGACGTAAAAGTTGCGCGCAACTTTTACGTGAGCCGAAGGCCAGCGAAGCTAAATGTATAAATCAGTTATCAAAACCTTGATATCGATTATGTCTAAGATCAATCGATATCGAACAAACTATATCAATTATCAATTATCAATTATCAATTATCACATCAGTTATCAAAACATTGATATTCTTAATATTCTTGATATTTCGTGATGTATAAGGTCAACTAGATTATCGAACAAACTATATAATTAATTAGGTTTTGCTACTCCTTTCATCTCCTCCCTTCTTTAATTTATTGTAATTCTTTTGTCTCTGTCAGCTTTAAAAATCGTGTCATGTAATATAATCAGTTTGCCCAAGTTGCCCATCCAAAGTGACGTTTGGTTTTTAATTAAGATTTAAATTTAATTTAATTAAATACTTAACAAATTAACAAATGACTCTTGAACGCCTATTAATGTAAAAAATTAAAAACTATCAAGCCAAAAAGCGACGACTTCCTTTGATTTTAAAAATATCTTCTGATTATCAGGGATGAAATTAAAGCAAAGCCCTATCGTTTCTGGTATTCTCTCATCGTTATACACAGTAGTCGGTATCAGCCATCATGCGTTAATCTTATTAAGATTCTAACTAAATTACTAAACACTTACAAAGTGACTCTTATGCACTAAATATCAAACAAGAGATTTTATTAATATAAGCTCAATATCTGTTCATTTTTTTAATTTTCATTTTTTAGCCTATTTAGTTCATTTGTTCATTTTAGTTTTTATTCTATTAGGTGCCCTTACTACCTATCCGTTTTCAAATCCGATGGCCTAAAACACACAAACTTACACCGTGTTTTATATCACAATTTATGAAAATCTTATACTGTGTGGCACTCTGTGGTACTCTGTGTTTTTTATTCGTTGTTCAATTTTATGCGCGTAAAAAAATTGAACATGAAATATTGAAAAGAAAAATTTTTGACAAACTGATTTACAAAAGTTTTTAGCGCGCAAAAACTTTTGCCTGGAAAGGTGTTAAGATTCGGTGCCCCTTTGTATTGATAATTCTTGAGTAGATGTTAGAATAATATGAATTGAATTGAATGGTGATTTTGCATAGCATCCCTCATAAACGCTAGGCGACACGCTTTTTTCTTATTTGAACTCAAAAACACACGCACCTATTCAATTTGTGATGTCTCATTGAATGAACAAGGATAATAAACTAAACAAAAGGTTTTTGTTTATGGGGGTAGACAAATCACTTCGTTAAAAATAGGGCTTTATTTTTTTAGGTTTATTGTTTTAGGTTTTTAGCTTAGGATGTATAAAATTATGAACTTCTGAATTTATGAACAAATGGCCATGAAATTTCAAGAATGATTTGAACCATAGCAATACCAAAATTATTAATTAACAATAATGACATTAAAAATTCATCACTGAAATTGAACCTCATAAACAGGTAAACACTTAAAAAATGACTGATTGACAAAAATGACTGAATTTGAGCCATTTTCTAAAATATAAATGTGTGATTTCATCATTCCTAATACCTTTGGAGAACTGTTATTATGAGCGAACATCTCGTCTCTGTCACAGACGACACTTTTAAAAATGAAGTACTTGAGGCGAAAATTCCTGTATTAGTTGACTATTGGGCAGAATGGTGCGGCCCTTGCAAAATGATTGCCCCAGTATTGAATGAAATTGCATCAGAATATGTGGATAAGTTAAAAATTGTTAAGTTGAATATTGATGAAAATCCTGGCACCCCCCCCAAATATGGTATTCGTGGCATTCCTACCCTTATATTATTTAAAAATGGTGAAGTCGAAGCCACCAAAGTGGGGGCACTTTCTAAATCCCAATTGGCAACATTTATAGATAGCAATTTGTAAAAAGACTTGAGCCTACAACATCTCGCGTCCTGCACTGGACGTGTGATGGTTTGTATGCTACGATCCGACACCGTTGAATAACGCTTGCGCCATAGTTACCTAATCTATGGTATTCCATAGTATGGAACTAACAGAGGGCTGAGAATAATCAGCAGCAGTTAGATAGGTGAATCACACCCTGGGATGTTTGATCCAGTCCCTCGCTCTGTGGTTAAGTATTAAGGGTAGCGTTCACTAAAAGGTGTACTTAACGTAAAAACCCTATTTAACAGTCTCAAGGATCACTTTACGTCCCATAAAGGACGAGCTTAAAGCTATTTGGTCAGTACGATTTCTGTACTGTTCACCTTTTCATCACAACCATTAAGACTAACATAATAGTATTTAGTGCTATTGAATTCCATAAAATACGATTAAATCAGTGAATAAACACAATACTGCCTTCTCACTTAGCAATGTTCTAATTTTTAAATTAGCGCTGTCATGAGAAAGCGCTATTTAAAGTGTTCTATTTAAAAAAAATGTTAATTCATTTTTGTTGACCAACTTAAAT
>JAYQWI020001015.1:0-3339 GCA_035871815.2 Candidatus Parabeggiatoa communis | reverse complement strand
AGCCGATTAAAAACCTCTTTAAAATTCCTTAAGTACTGAAGCATAAAATTTCAGGTATTTTAATAGAAGCAATGTTTATTTGTAATTAGAGACGCGAGGCATCGCGTCTCTACGAAACCGCGAATTGTAGAGACGCGATGCCTCGCGTCTCTTTGCGGTAAAATACCTGTTTATTTGTGGTTCAGTACTTACCTTATCCATTGATTCCACTACAAACACTATAACGACGTTTAGAAACGAGAGAACAACTTACGATACTGGGCGATTGATACGAATTAATTGACAGAAAAGGGGTGCTTTTAATTTAATCGCTTCATGGATACGTATTGCTTGTCCGACAAAGTTAGGATCGAAAGTACAAACAATAATGCCAGCATGTTCAGCTTGGAGACGGTGAAGACGAATAAAGTGTTTACGATTGATAGTCAACACCGCCCGCTGTTCTGCAATAGAAAATGCCAGAACGGCCTCGTCAGACACACCCTGTTGACCTTGTCCAGTGTCTTGGATAGTGACAACATCGTGTCCTAACCGACGAAGTTCTTCAATAACGGGTAGTGGAAAATTTTCATCCCCATAAAGTTTAGCCATTTTTAATCTTTTTCATTTTCACGGATTTGTTGTTCAATTTCAGATGGGTGAGAACGGACATAAGCCCACGCATTTGTTAAATCTTCAGCACGTAAGCTTGGATAGCACTGTAATAAATTCGCTTCACTCGTTCCTAAACGTCTCGCCTGTTCCAATACCCAAACAGGTATTCGTGTACGGACAATACAAGGCTCCCCACCACAAACATTTGGGTTGCTCTCAATACCAGGCGCAGCGTCCCCTAAATCACGTACAACCCATTGAAGTAATTGTGCTTTTTCCGCCCTTTTCATACTCAAAAGCAATTGATTCGCTTGTTCGAGTACTGTCATTTCTTTTGCCAATGTCATCATTTTTTTGTTCTCCGCAAATTGGGAATATGAATCTAAAAACGTGAAATGCGGATTGTCATAATTTACGCTGTTTAAGAGCAATCTAACCACGACAAAAATATTTCAACCGGTATGATTAAAAAACTCCCGCAGCCACAGACTACCGTCAATTTTTATGAGTTTTCGGTTTATAAGGCTTCGTATGAGCCCTAAAATACGGGCGTTCACAGCTAACCATACCGTTCTAAATATTTGTAGTGGTTAGATTGATGTTGAACGATTAAATATTAATGATTAATCAGCGTAAATCATGACAATCCGTTAAATCTGCGTTCTATCACATTTTTAAATTAGGTATTAGGCGTGAGCATAGGGCAATGTTGTGTGACTGAATTTCTGAGGGTTATGCTCACCAGAATTCAGTGGAGAAACGATAATATAGCCGGTTTTAAAGGACATGCCATTGATTTCGACATTTGAAAACACGCTGGGATTGTTATAGTCTTCAAGAAATTCTTGAAGTTCATCAATAAAGGGTTCATTGACATCTAATAAAACGACTTTCGAGACTTTGATAAATTCCTTTTTGTTTAATACGGCACGGATTTTTCCAAAAACGTACCTCAGAGATTTCACTTCCTCATCGGGTAGCCAGTCAGCCGCTAACACAACATCCCAAATACCTTGAACGTCTTCCCGTTCAAAAAGTGCAAATAATTTAAAATCGCCCCTTTCTTGGGCAATCGTGCGTTCTATGGGAAAAAATTTTTTGATAAATGTGTTCATAACACTTTTAATAACACCTCCACAGCATTGATCATATCAAGGGCGGTTTGTTTCTGAACCCCGTTTTTTATAACGGTTCTCTGGATTCCACTTAGAAATGATAGCCCATTCTGTGAAATAATGGTTAGTGATTTTTTCACCAATGCCCGATAAAATGAGCAAAACATCTAAATCATGCGTTTTGAAAGCATGAAAGCCTTTAAATTCCTTGCCGTTTGGTGGAAATTCTGACCATTTTAGGGTACGACAGATTCTGGCTTTTAACGCTAATTCAACGGCATAACCACATAAATAGGTGGCCGTGTCGTATTGTTTGGTGTCAAATAGCGTTTTTGACTCTTTGAGACGCGCTTTAGCCAATTTTCTGAGTTCGGTTCTTGTTATCATATATAAGTACTGAAGCATAAATTTTCAGGTATTTTAATTAATAGAAGCAACCAAGGGGCAACCACAAGGGATTGCCCCTACAAGCCGCCCGTAGGGGCAATCCCTTGTGGTTGCCCTTTGCGGTAAAATACCGGTTTATTTGTGCTTCAGTACTTAGTAGTACAACTGATTGAATACAAGGAAACGTCGTTAAGCGTCGCTAATTTGGAAAAGAATGAATTTGAATTTGTTAAATAGGTATTTAATATAGGCCCTTGACAAACTTCGTCCCTTTGCGCCTTTGCGTCTTTGCGTGAGATTGATTTTTAGAAAGAATCTAATTCACGTTGCACCGCTTCCAATCTACCTGAAATTGCCTGCATATCCTTAACAGCCTGTGGAATAGGTGATTCTTCTAGCAGTTGTTTTAAAAACGAATGAGAACGCTGATAATATTCCAACGCTTTGTTCGGTTGGTTGTTACGATAGACATCTCCAATATAAATAAGGGTAACAGCTACACCACGCCGGTTTTGCGGCGTTGCGGACTCTTTAGTCAGTTGTTCGCTCAGTTGAAGGGAACGCTCAAAGTATTCTAATGCTTTGTCGAGTTGGTTTTGTTCATTCTGAATATCGCCTAAACTGGTTAAGACTTCTATTTGCGTTGTGATAGGTAAATGAGACTGTAAGGCTTTCTTTAAAACAGACTCAAGAGCAAACCCTCGTTGTTGTTCTCCTGTACCAGATAAGAATACAAAAACTAA
Organism: Candidatus Parabeggiatoa communis; assembly: GCA_035871815.2. Classification (GTDB taxonomy): domain Bacteria; phylum Pseudomonadota; class Gammaproteobacteria; order Beggiatoales; family Beggiatoaceae; genus Parabeggiatoa; species Parabeggiatoa communis. The sequence goes on along the minus strand of JAYQWI020001015.1, from coordinate 500 downwards.
ATATGCTAAAACCAAAGCATGATCAGCATCTTTTTCAGGCAAATGTGCTAACAAACTATCAAGTACACTAACCTGCAATTCAGGCGCAAGACTTTGATAATGTTCATAGTCTTCTGCTTTCACCCATTCAAGCCACTGCCCAAACTCCGCATCACTTGCTTTTTCAGGCAAAGGAACCGCCCCAAAAGGCACTAAACTCAACCGCAAATTCGGCAAATCCTCCACTTGCATAAGCTGTTCACAAAACCACTGTCCCAAAATTTCATGGCTTAGTTGCCAACCTTCCACAAAACCTATTTTCCGGCGTTGGACAAAACCCCCTATCCGAGATTGGCGTAACGCTTCTTCAATCTCTAAAGTAGAAACGGCGGGTAAATCGGTTAATAACCCTTGTTGACGTAAGGCTTTGATCGCTTCGGATAAGGTTTGGAGACTCACCGCTTTTTGAATTAAACTCAAACACCACAATAACGCATCCAATAAACGGGGAGGGTTAAAAT
>JAYQWI020001014.1:0-3521 GCA_035871815.2 Candidatus Parabeggiatoa communis | reverse complement strand
CGTCTCAATGGCTCGCGTCTTTGTAAGTACTTTCGCCAAAAATTTTCAGCTGCAAAGGAGCAATCCCTTTTGGTTGCCCTTTGCGGTAAAATACCTGTTTATTTGTGGTTCAGGATTTAGACAACGGCTGAAAGCTGTTGGCTGTTGGTTGTCAAATTTTATAATAGCGACCTTAGGACGATGCTAAGTAAAACGGTAGTTACCCGGCCATGCGTTTGTTCGGCCGCACCAGCCAGTAGAGCGGCAGGGTGGACACTGCGCCCAAGGTGTCCAGCAGCATGTCCTTTTGCGCGTCCCAAATGTCGCCCTGCGATCCCAGAAATTCGATGCCCGCATCCCCGCCTTCCAACACTGCGTACCACCATTCTATGATCTCGTAGCCCGCGGCCGCGGCCATGATGGCGAATAGTCCGAACAGCGTGGCCGTCACTGGGCCGCAAAGCCGGCGGCGCAGCATGAACTCAACGATGGGGTAGGCGTAGAAGCCCACCGAGTAATGCGCGATGCGGTCGAAATGGTTGCGTTCGGCGCAGAAGAGATCGGTGATGAAATCGAACGGCACGTTGGCGAAGGTGTAATGCCCGCCCATGGTGTGCCAGAATATCCAGAACGCCATTAGCCCGTAGGCTAGGTTGGAGAACCTGAAGCTGCGGAAGGTCAGCACCAGGAACGCGAACACCCCAATCGCCGGGATGTTCTCTGCCCACCACACGGCGCGGGACACCGGCTCGATGGCCAGCACCGCCCAGTACACCACATATACGCTTGCCAACAGGTGTGGGAAATATTTTGACATGTCGGGTACATTTTTGTAGATAAATTTTAGCATTTTAAATTAATTTTCTAGTTTGAGTTTGTCGAAAAAGCGTTTTATCCAAAACTTTTAAATCGCGAGTTAACCTGTAATAATACCCATCAAAATTGAAAAGACTTCTCCGGTGTCTTCGGGAATAGTATGGCTATGAATATTTTTGACAATATGTTTCTTTTTGCGATCTAAAGTGCCAAATCGCCATAAATCACCTAAGGTAACCGCACCATAAAGCATTTCTATCTCTTCATTCTCTTCATATTTATCAAGGGCAATTAATTCAGCGGCTAATTGATTAAATCCATTATCTATATCTTTTTTCTTGGCTTCTATGATTATTAAATCTTGGTTGGCGACTAAAAAATAGTCTAACAAACCGCTTAATTTATCATCAATATCCAGTGAATATTCAACATTGATTATCGTATCGGTGGTTCTCGCTATTTCTAGCAATAGAGGGGCTATCAAAAATTCCCTTTTCGCTATTTCAGAATTTAAAGTAATTTTAGGGAACACGGTATAAAAAGTTTCTTGGAGTGTTTTGACAAACTGCTTATCATAATCTTGATCTTTTGGTAATTCGATGACTTCAAAGGCAAAGGAATAACCAAATTCACCCACAATTTCCTTTGTCAGATAATTCATTTCAAAGTAGTCACTGAAGGTATATTTTTTGTTTTCTTTGAAAATGGATTTTTTCATAACCAATATTTTTAATCCTTTTTTGAAATATCCAGTAAAACACTGATGACGCTGATTTAATTGAACTGATTTTTGTCTCTTAAAATCTTAAAAGACTTATGCGTATTATACTTAGCATCGTCATAAAGTCGCTATTATAAAATTTAACAGCCAATAGCCAACTGTCTGTTGGCTGTCTGTCAAATTTAAAAAAAAGCGCAATTTATGACGATGCTAAGTATACGCTGATTTTCAATCAGCGTTCTATCCAAAATTTTAAAATCGCGATCATTTGCATTGTCGCCCTTTCTTCTGAAACGCTATAGCAATGCACTCTAAATATAAACCGCTTGATTTTTAATAGACATTATACCGATTGTGTTAAGTGCTTGATTTTATGAGTTGTCTAAAAATTAGAATTTTAGATAAATCAATGAGTTACGTTAAATGGGTATAAACTCTAATAAATAATTCCCACAACGGTTGCTGTGAAGCAAGTGGCTAACACGCCGGCAAAAATGGATTTCATACCCAGAGAAATGATGTCATCTCTTTTTTCGGGTGACATTGCCGTTAATCCGCCTATCATAATCCCTAGACTGCCTATATTGGCAAACCCACATAAGGCATAAATCATGATGATTTTGCTCCTGTCTTGCAGTGCATCGGCCGGTAAATTCAATAATTGTAGGTAAGCCAAAAATTCATTTAAGATGACTTTGGTACCCATTAAGCTGCCAGCGGTGAAGATTTCTGAATAGGGAATGCCTATTAAAAACATCAGGGGTGCCATTATGAGGCCTAAAATGCCTTGTAATGTTATCGGCTTGTCTTGAATTTGAGGCAATAAAAGTAAAATTTGATTGAGCAATTCAACGAGGGCGACTAAGACTATGAGCATGGCTATGATATTGATCAACAATTTCACGCCGTCTGTGGTGCCTTTGACAATGGCATCCATTGCACTATGGGCCATTTTAGGTAAGACGATTTTCTCATTTGAGTTATCCTGTTGAAAGGGTACGATCAACATTGAGATGATTAAGGCAGAAATCACGTTTAACAAAGACGCTGTTAGAATATGCCCCATTGCCTCTGGGATTTTGGCCGATAAGATATGGGCGTATAAAACCATCATTGTGCCGGCAATCGTTGACATGCCGGCCACCATAACGGCGAATATTTCGCCCCGTGTCATGTTTTTTAAATACGGCTTGATCAATAAAGGGGCTTCTACCATACCAACAAACGCATTGGCTGCGGCACCCAATCCCACCGAGCCGCCGATGCCTAAACTCTTTTGGAGTAAATAAGAGAAAAATTGAACTACCGCTGGTAAGATGCGATAGTAATAGAGTAGATACGACAAGGCGCTGATGACTAAAATCAAGGGCAGAGCTTTGAAGGCTAGATTAAACATGGCCCCTTGATCTGTGACTTCAAAAGGGGCCGGCCCGCCGCCCAGATAACCAAACACAAAAGCAGTACCGGCCGTCGTTGCCCTGTCTAATACCAAGACGACTTGGTTTAACCCTAAAAACATCTGTTGAAATAGAGGCAATTTTAAAAACAGAACGGCCAGTGTGAAGTGAATCAAAACCCCAATCAATAGGGCTTTAAACTCGATAGCTTTTTTGGCTTCGCTTTGAAAGCGTAGGCTATTAATAGAATAGCCACTAATCCGAATAGGCTTTGTATTATTGTCATGGTTAAGGATTAATACTTAATACTTAATGGTTAATGGAGTTAATGATTAATGCAAAATTCTACGTTTTAAAACCTGATGCTCAAATCTTATCCAAAAATGAACTTGGGGTAAAATAAATGAGTACCTTCAACATATTGATAAATCTTGAAGGCCCGATTTTCAAACCCAATTTATTTTACGGCCCGATTTTCAAACCCAATTTATTTTGCTGCACGACTATTAATAAATTAAAGAGGTGATTGTTATGTATGAAACCGTTATTGGCCTTGAAATTCACGCTCAATTAGCGACGAAAAGTAAAATTTTTTCAGGGGCTTCAAC
>JAYQWI020001013.1:0-2381 GCA_035871815.2 Candidatus Parabeggiatoa communis | reverse complement strand
CACGTTGCAACAAGTTCTCTTGTTCAATGGTTTCAATCACGGCCCGTGCGACCCGACAAACTAAGGGGTTGCCACCAAAAGTGGAACCATGATTGCCTGCTTGAAAAACCTGAGCCGCTTTACCACGCGCCAAACAGGCCCCTATGGGCACACCATTACCTAAGCCTTTAGCCAAAGTCAACACATCAGGCATGATATCGGTATGTTGATAGGCACACCATTGTCCAGTACGCCCCATTCCCGTTTGGATTTCATCCAGCATGAATAGCCAATTGTTTTGATCACATAAAGCCCGTAGATTTGCCAAATAATCGGCAGCTGGAATCACAATGCCGCCTTCACCAATAATGGGTTCGACTAACACAGCGACGACTTCAGTGTGTTGTTTAGCTATCTCAGCTATTGCATTGACATCGTTATAAGGCACTCGAATAAAGCCTTCTACCAGAGGCTCAAAACCGGCTTGTATCTTAGGATTACCGGTTGCGGATAACGTTGCCAACGTTCGCCCATGAAACGAGCCCTCAGTGACAATCACAGTAGGCCGTTTATAACCTTGATGATGTCCATATAAATGAGCCAGTTTAAGCGCCGCTTCATTGGCTTCAGCACCAGAATTGCCAAAAAACGCGCTCTCCATTCCAGTGATCCGCACCAAGGCATCCGCTAAAGCTTGTTGATGAGCAATCCCATACAAATTAGATGTGTGCAATAATTGATTAGCCTGTTCACAAATCGCGGCCGTAATAGCCTGATGAGCATGTCCTAAGCCACAAACGGCTATTCCTGACAAAGCATCTAAATAACGTGTCCCTTGTGTATCCCATAGCCAGGCACCTTCACCTCTGACAAAGGTGATAGGCAAACGAGCATAGTTGGACATTAAAGTTGTTGACATATCAGTTATCAGTTATCAGAGATAGGGTGGGCAAAGAGTGTTGCCCACCGATCTCATAAAATAGAATAAATAGAATTAAAAGTGAAAAATGAACAAAACATAATCAAATCATTTCTAATCAGGATTGTTTTAATAACGCTTTGATTTAACCAGGTTCAATTCAACCTGGTTGCCGCCGCGCATCCCGAATAAATCATCAGTCCACAAAAAACTGCTGTGTGAACTTAATTTCGTGTGTCTTAGCTTGCATTTCAGGATCAACTGTAATCGTAAACGTCAAGTTCTCCTTATCGGTGATGCCAAAAACACCGATGTAGTAAATAGCATCACCATCTAGAACCTCTTTCATCTTGATGGTTTTCAACTGACTAGACAGGTTTACAGCTTGAGCCGTGACGTTTGCTTTGACAGCTTGCGTCTGAGCGATCTGGTTTTCGCCACCCTTGCGAACAGAGACATTCAACATACCCTGTCTTTTACTCCGCGTAATTTGGTATTGAGCGGCAATTCCTGGCTCTAAAAAACCCGTCTTCAGAGCATTGTAATGAATCACATAACCATCGTCTGTCCGGTACTCATTTTCAGAGTCTGCCATAACAGACGATGTAAAGGCCAACAACAAACCGGCCAGGGTTAAAGATAAGGCTTGTTTAATCCACATATAAAAATTCTCCTGTTAATAAAGTCAGGTAATCAATCGAAGTCGCCATAATAAAGATTAGAGTCATTCAGTGTCAAGCATTCTTAATTTCCATACTAATAAATCCCTTGCCTCCTTTTTGTCTAAAGCTATTTAATTAATAAATGAACTTTGAACACAGATAATTCGCTGACGTAGATTTGCTCTGCCTCGCGTCTCCAATGCCTCGCGTCTCTAGGTTTGATGGCACAGACGCTTCGCGGCGCAAATCTAATGCCTCGGAGACGCGAGGCAGAGCAAATCTACTGTGTCGTCATTTTTAATCCTAGACTTTTTGGAGAACTATTAAACAGTGTATTGATTCTTCTCGGTGAATTGGGTTGCAAATGCACTGTTAATGTTTGAGGGGTTTGGATAAATTGCCGCATAGAGACAAGAACACTGTTATCCAGTTTTAACCCACTTTGATTGATGTCGCTTGTGAGCTTGCTTATCAATCTCTGTTTAAAACTTGCCAATGTCATTTTTTGACGTTGTGCCCATTTTTTGAAAACGCGATTAACCAATCCCTTATTCGTATAACTGAATATCAAATGGGCTAATTGTATTCGCTCAGCCGTTTTAACTAATGAAGCCATTTGAATGGGCACATCATTTAAATCCATCGAAAGCTTTAAATCTCCCCATGCATACGCATTAGCTGTTATCAATACTGAAGTGTGCTTTTCGCTTACCACAGCTTGACAATGTACATCCGCCTTCACACGCGCATAGCCTAAGCCACGTAACGCTTTAGGCGTGAGATAATAGGGAGCATATCCAAAAGCGGACATCAATACGGGT
>JAYQWI020001012.1:0-9705 GCA_035871815.2 Candidatus Parabeggiatoa communis | reverse complement strand
AGTAGGCTGGTATGACCGCACAAAAGGCGCTTGGATAGCCTCAAACAATGGTCGTGTTATCCAAATTCTCAATATAGACAATGGCTTAGCAATATTAGATGTCGATGGCTATGGACGAGCAGCGAGTACTTGGCGTTTATCGGAGCTTGGCATTACCGATGCAGAAAGACAACAACTCGCCACCCTCTACACACCTGACAAAAGTCTATGGCGTGCCCCCATTGCTCACTTTACCCCTTGGGATCTAAATTGGCCCTCGGGACCACCTGAAGATGCACAGCGACCCACACCACCCGATCCTGAAACGCCTGATGACTACACACCCTCTGAGCCTTGTGAACAATCGGGCTGTATTATTGAAGCTGAAAGTCAAGTCTTGGGCGAACGCATAGGCATTAGCGGCACCCCCTTCACATTGAATTACCGTAGTGATCGTGTTCTCGGGCGCAAGACACCCTATATCTTAAATATTCCCTTACGGGAGCAATCCGTACCAGGCAGTCTCAAGGAGATTCTACTAAACATTAGCATTGCGGGCAGAGAATTTAAATATCGTTTCTCCCCAGAAACGCGAAACACCACCTTTGTCTGGGACGGTTTGGATGCTTTTGGCCGCCGTGTGCTGGGTCGTCAGGAAGCCTACGTGCGTATCGGTTATAGATACAAAATAGTTAAATATGATTCTCCTGCAAAAATGGAGCAAAGTTTCGCACGCGTTGGAGAATCGGTATTAGGGAATGCACGAGCCAGAAGGCAATTGAGTATCACTTTATGGAAACGACATACCCAAGATTTGGGGACTTGGTATCCTTATGGGACGGGGCTTGGTAGCTTGACTCTGAATGTCCATCATCTCTACAATCCGATTCCAAAAATCTTGTATCAAGGAAATGGACAAGAACGAGGTACAACAGCGAATCGTGTCAATGGCCTTATTCTTGAGACAATCGCTGGCAATAATTTCCAAGGATACAGTGGTGATGGGGGGTTAGCCACAGAGGCCTTGTTGTTCCATCCTTATGATTTGGCTTTTGGGCCTGATGGTCTTCTGTACATTGCTGATACCTATAATCATTGTATCCGTCGAATCAATGAAGACGGTACAATTAGTACCATTGCCGGGAATGGAAGCCCTTATTTCAGTGGTGATGGGGGATTAGCAAGCGAAGCTGAGTTTCATTATCCATCGGGCCTGGCGTTTGCGCCAGACGGTAGTTTATATATCGCTGATGAGAGTAATCACCGCATTCGTAGAATAAGTGTAGATGGCATTGTGACTACTGTGGCTGGTAGACATTTTGGCTTTGACGGTGACGGTGGCCCAGCCACATCTGCACTTTTAGCTGATCCTTCCAATATCGCCTTTGATTCAGAGGGAAATCTGTACATTGCCGATACCTTCAACCATCGGATTCGCCATCTGAGTGTAAATGGAATCATTACCACTATAGCGGGTAGTGGTCAAACGGGTTATTTTGGGGGTGGTTTCAGTGGTGATTATTGGAGAGCAACCGAGGCTGAGTTAAACAAACCAGAGGGTATTGCGCTCAGTCCCGATGGTAGCCTGTATATTGCGGATCGCAATAATCAGCGGATCCGTCGCGTCAATGTAGAAGGAATTATTGAGACAGTAGCTGGTAATGATGAAAGAAATTATGATTGTAACGAAGGTTTAGCAACGGCAGTTTACCTTTCTTACGTCGAACAGATTACTGTGAGCCCAGATGGTCAATTATATATCGCATCTAATCGGTGTATTCGTCGAGTTCAAGAGGACGGGACGATTCATAAAGTCGCCGGGAATAAGGCTTCTTCTGGAAACCATTTAGACGGTGGTTTAGCCACGACAACCTCATTAAGTAATCCAAAAGGAATGACATTTGGGCCTGATGGCCACTTGTATTTCATTGATAGTAATCGTGTGCGTCGTATTAGGCCCGCTTTCCCCGGCTTTTCGATTGGTAATATCACGATGCCTTCCGAAGACGGTAGCCTCATCTACGAATTTACCCCTTCTGGTCGTCATATGACTACAGCTGATAGTCTGACAGGTCAAGTGCTTTATCGTTTTTCCTACACTGACAAGGGTTATTTGAAGGAAATCAAAGACCTAGATGGCGATATCACGCGCATTGAACGCAACGGCAATACACCCGTAACGATTATCGCCCCTGATGGGCAACGCACGGCTTTAACCCTAGATGACAAGGGTTATCTGAATAGCGTAACTAACCCAGCAGGTGAAGCTTATCAATTGCAGTACACCGCAGATGGCTTATTAACGGCATTTATCGATCCACGCGGCCATAAATCCGTTTATCAATACGACGATTTGGGCAGGTTTGTAGAAGATACCAATGCCGCTGGCGGTGGTTGGACACTCGCACGTTCTGAAAATTCAGGTGGCGGTTACACCACCACCATGACGACTAAAGAAGGCCGAGTAACTCAATACCAAGTCAAACCCCAAGACAATGGTGAAATGCTACGAGTCAATACCTCTCCTGATGGCACGGTGAGCAAAACGTTTATCAATGCTTCAGGCGAAACCACAGTCACTCGTCCTGATGGTACGGTTATTGTATCCGAACAAGGCCCCGACCCACGTTTTGGGATGCAAGCCCCTTTTACCAAACGCATGACTATCACCACGCCCAATGGATTAAGTGGGGTTGTCACCACTGAAAAAACCGTGAAACTGGCCGATGTCGCTGATCCCTTAAGCCTATTAAGCTTGACAACTGAAATCACGACCAATGATCGTACCAGCCAGAGCGTTTATGATGCCACCAATAAAATGCTTACTGGGTTAAGTGCTGCTGGCCGACAAAGCGTCTCAATCCTTGATGAGAAAGGCCGGGTTATCCAAGAACAAGTGCCGGGATTGGCAGATGTCTTCTACACTTATGACAACCGAGGCAGGTTGACTCAAGTGACTGAAGGGGAAGGCGATGAGGCGCGGACTAGCACTTTGAGCTATGATGACAAAGGTTATCTGGACAAATTGACTGATGTACTTGGCCGTGACACTCAGTTTGATTACGATGCAGTTGGCCGAGTCACCAAGCAAATTTTACCCGATGGGCGACAGATTAATTATAGCTATGATGCTAACGGCAATGTGACAGCCATCACACCACCCAGTAGGCCAGTACATGGCTTTGAGTACACCGAAGTGGACTTGCAAAAGCAGTACACGCCACCAACACTCACGGGCCTCGAACAACCCCAGACGCAATATGCCTACAATCTGGATAAACAACTGGTCAAAATTCAACGCCCTGATGGGCAAGTCATTGATTTTGTTTATGATGATGATAAAAAACGGTTAAACGGCATTAATCTCCCTGGGGAACAATCAATCAGCTATGCCTACCATGAGAACACCGGCAAACTGAAAACTCTCACAGACACTGAAGGCAGTACCCTAAGCTATACTTATGACGGTTCATTACCGCTGTCAGAAACTTGGGGCAATGGTGATATCACGGGTACATTATCTCTCAGTTATGATAACCATTTCCAAGTCACAAAACTCAGCCTCAATGGTAACGTCGTTAATTACGAATACGATGTTGACGGCCAAATCACCAAAGCCGGGAATTTAGGGCTTACCCACAATGAGCAAAACGGCTTATTCACGGGCACACAATTGGGTAATCTCACCACTCAACGCACCCATAATATTTTCGGTGAAATCGCAAGTGAAACGGCTAGTTATAATAGCAACACACTTTACCGCACTGAATACCAGCGCGATCAATTGGGGCGGATTACCCAAAAGCTGGAAACCCTTGAAGGCATTACCACCACGTTCGACTATCGCTATGATGTCGCTGGGCGTTTAGTTGAAGTGAAACAAAATGGCGTGATTGTAGAGGCCTACACTTATGACGAGAATGGCAACCGCCTAAGTGCGGATACCACTCACGGTTCTGTCAAAGGCCAGTATGATGCCCAAGATCGTTTAACCCAATACGGTGATAACAGCTATGACTACACCGAAAATGGCGAACTACGCCGTAAGAATAGCAACGGCCAAATTACCCAATACCAGTACGATGTCTTCGGCAATCTCCGCTCAGTCCAACTACCTGATGGCAAACAGATTGAGTATGTGATTGATGGGCGAAATCGGCGTGTTGGTAAAAAGATCAATGGACAATTGGTGCAAGGTTTTCTGTACCAAGGTTCCTTGAATCCAGTGGCTGAATTGGATGGTGAGGGCAATGTCGTCTCAAGATTTGTCTACGGTTCCAAAGCCAACATCCCAGATTATATGCTCAAAAACGGCAACACTTACCGCATTTTGAGTGATCATTTAGGCAATCCAAGGTTGGTGGTTGATATCAGCGAGGGAACTGTTGCCCAAAGGATGGATTATGATGCATTTGGGAATGTCGTCTTTGATTCCAATCCTGGATTTCAGCCATTTGGTTTTGCCGGTGGAATTTATGATCGGGATACCCAGTTCACGCGATTTGGGGCACGGGATTATGATGTCAAGACTGGAAGGTGGACAGCTAAGGATCCGATTCGATTTGATGGCGGTGTTAATCTATATGGATACGCACTCAATAATCCTATCAGCCTATATGACTTGAATGGACTGGGGTTCAAGTCACCCGGAGAATTTGGTCATGGAAACCTCGTTATCCATGAAGGTGTTCAGATAGGTGGTTATATTATTGATTTGCCAAATGGTTCAATTGATACGGGTTTAAACAACAATCTTCCTATCGGCTCTGATATGGATTTCTTTTACGTCAATGATCAGTGGTACAAGATTAAACATGGAACAGTACATCTTTATTTGGATGACTGCGGAAAAGTAAGGATTGAAGCAGAACAAGGTGCCGCTATGGTTTACCCTATTGACCAACCCCCCTTGTTTTGGTATTATTATGATGGTAACAAGCCTCAAGATTATATCAATGATCTTGATAAGAATCCTAAGTATGGGCCTTTACCGGGTACCCCTGTTCCACGCTTCAAATGATAAACACACTGAGTTGTTTTAACCTTGTCTAATACAAAAAAGGACAAACATAAGTGTTTGTCCTTTTTGACAGGAATTTATAAAATGAAATCCATGAAATATCCCTTATTGATTTTCTTACTAACAATGCTAGGCATACCTATTTTGGGCTACACTCTGCTGTCGTACTTTAATGCTGATGCTGTTGATAAAAGACAAAAGGAAAAATATGCCCCTAAATTTTTGCAAATACATGGAGTCAAAGAAATGTCACACTTTCTGTATTATGAGGGGCATACCACTGCGGATATCGTTTTAACAGAAAAACGATTTTTGAATTTATGGCATTTCAATGAAGAGAGTTTCGATAACACAGATACGATAGAACTCTCCGTTATTGGAGAGTTCGGTATTGCCTGTTGGTTCAATGTTATTGAATATGTGCAAATGAAAAAACCAGCTTTAAAAATCAGAAATATACCTGATTTGGTCAAGCACTATGATGAGGTACTGGAGTTGGTTAAACGCTTACCTAAAGAAGAAATGAAGGCTGAGAAAATCGTATTCAAAGCACAAACCTCATGGTGTTATACCAAACCTTGGAAGAGAGCTAAATAGGCGAGACAAGCAGATCGTAAGAGGTTTATGTTATTTTGTTTAATCTGGCTAGAGCGGCAAAACTCACATTTATGCCTCCAACGCTTCCATGTTGGAGGTTTTTTTATACCTGTGTATCCCTCCTTGAGGGTACTTTTGGAAGAGTAGGAAATATCACGGGTAAAGTTAAGGAATGAGAATTAAATAACTTTCCCATTTTCAAGTGAACAAGGCTCAACTAATGGGTTGAACAAAAAAAATGCACAAGTTATTTAATTTCCATTCCTAAAAATTGTCGTGACTCATTAACCTTTTAAATTTTTTGTTATTGCTAAGGCGTTTTATGAAAAAATGCAATTCTTTTAAATTAAAAGGGTTAAATCGTGCTAAGATTTAATATTTTGTTCATCATTAATTACTTAAGTTGGATTATTACTTTTCTACCTTTTATTACAATAACAATCTTTATGACTTTTGGTCTTCATATAAGATTTTTCTTGGGTAGATGGCCTGTGGTGTTTCGTGATAATCCAGAAAGCATTTTGATTACAATTCATAGTTGGATAACAATAATCTCTCTGGCAGCTTTATATTTTTCTTTACCTCTATGGATTATCTTGATGATTGTGTTAACATTTAACCTCAATAAATTATCCCTAAACTCTAAAATGGTTATCTATAGTTTAGGTTGGACAAGTTGGTGGTTAATTAATAATTATGATCATTTTGGCTTTTTGGAGTGGTTTTGGGATTAAATGTTTCCATTTTTACACATCAACAAAGCGAACGATCGTCGTGTAGCATGGTATTAAATATCGGGTGGATTTCGCTGTTGCGAAACCCACCTTTTTTTTACTTGCAAGATAATTGAGCAATATCACTACCCAACGCACCCATAATACTTTTGGTGAAATGGCCAGTGAAACCGCCACTTTAGACGGTGACACACTTTACCGCACTGAATACCAACGCGATCAATTGGGGCGGATTACCCAAAAGCTGGAAACCCTTGAAGGCATTACCACCACGTTTGACTATCGCTATGATGTCGCTGGGCGTTTAATCGAAGTGAAACAAGATGCTGTCGTTGTAGAGGCTTACACCTACGACGACAACGGCAACCGCCTAAGTGCAGACACAACTCACGGTTCTGTCAAAGGCCAGTATGATGACCAAGATCGTTTAACCCAATATGGTGACAACACCTACGACTACACCGCTAATGGAGAATTGCGAAGCCAAAACAGCAATGGCGAAATCACACAATACAGGTACGATGAACTTGGCAACCTTCAAACAATCCAATTGCATGATGGCAAACAGATTGAGTATGTGATTGATGGGCGCAATCGGCGTGTTGGCAAAAAAGTCAATGGACAATTGGTGCAAGGTTTTCTGTACCAAGGTTCCTTGAATCCTGTCGCACAATTGGATGCGTCTGGCAATGTACTGTCAAGGTTCGTTTACGGCTCCAAGGCCAACGTCCCAGACTACATGCTCAAAGATGGGAAGACTTACCGCATCCTCAGCGATCATTTAGGCAGTCCAAGACTGGTGGTTGATATCAGCGAGGGTACTGTTGCCCAAAGGATGGATTATGATGCATTTGGGAATGTCGTCTTTGATTCAAATCCGGGGTTTCAACCGTTTGGGTTTGCTGGCGGAATTTATGACTTAGATACCCAGTTGACGCGCTTTGGTGCGCGGGATTATGATGCCAAAACGGGAAGGTGGACGGCTAAGGATCCGATTTTGTTTGCAGGTGGAGATACTAACCTGTTTGGATATGTGTTGGGTGATCCTGTAAATCTGGTTGATACTTTGGGGCTGGCGTGGCAATTTGTTCTTGGAATATATGGCACATTTGGTATGGGAGCATTTCCCACATTTATTTTTCCTTCCCTATTTGTGAGTGGTGGAGTGGGTGTTGGTGTTACTACGCAGGGGCAAGTCTTCATACAATTTCAAGCAAATGGCATGGGTGGTGCCGGTGCGTATGCTGGTGTTGGTGTGCAAAGTGGTGTCAACCAATCTCCTTGCCCTCTTCTGTGGTTTAGTGTGCAGGATTTTTTTTATAGTGAAGGAAATATCGGTTTTGGACCTTCGCTTGGCGTTGCTGCTAGTATGGATGACGAAGGAAATTGGAGTGTGATGAAGGGATTACGAGCTATAAGAGCCGGCAAGGGGTTTGGTGCCATGATTGGTGTAGGCCTTGGCAAAACGGTCACATTTGCGACTCCTGCTTTATGGTAGGATATGGAAAGTTACCAACTCTTGAATAATACTTAACTTGACAATATCACATTTCAATTCTTGTGCGGTTTTTCTTCGTTCCAAGTTGACTTGCAGGAGTTGCGAAAGGTAGGTTGTGCAAGTCAACCTAGAACGATGAGAAGCTGATAATGTGATATTGTCAAATTCAAAACCACGTTTTTTGAACATTTTTTGAGAAACCTGATTTCCTAAAAACAGCTTAACAATGCCTTTAGCGCCTATTCTTCACACAGATTCAAGTACCAAAAACCTTAAATCAATGAGTTGTATTAAATCGGTATAAACTCTATTCATTAGTCTTAAATCGTTTTTGTGGTGTCCATCAACTGCCTTGATGGAGAGATTTATCTGTGATTGATTTTAATAGCCTTCTCCTAAAAAAACAGGTCATCTGTATAGCCCATAAAATCAGTTAAGCTTATAAAATGTCCGCCATTTTGACTTCATCAATAGCAGTTAAGGGACATTACCTGAATTTTTAAAACAGCTTTAAAGTTGGAAAGAGCAGAGGCTCACTCTAATAGTCGTTGTAAGGCGTGCAAAGCCACCTGGATAATTTTATTTAATATGGGCATATCAAGCATTATCATTTTTTTGGTTTGTGGTTCAGTTTATTTAATTCTTTATAGCATTGTTCCTATGGAAGCGTGGTTTTGGTCTTTTATGGTTTTTATCTCATTAATGGCCTTAATGTTTGTCGCACCCAATAAAAATTTGGTGGCATTGTTTAAAAAATACAACACGAAAAAAGGGGCTATTTTATTAATATTGATATGGTCTGGTTTTGCTGTTCTTCCCGCTCCCGGGAATTTGATTGAAAAAATGATCAGATGGTTTTGTGTTTTTATTTTATTTTTTGCGACAAGTGAAGTTGGTATCACACTGGTAAAGCGAAATCCAAAAATTTGGTAGCAAGCGTAGGGTACGTCCCACTTTCTCGTTTCCAACTTCCAACTCGTCAGTTTAACCGCATTTTTCGTTCCCAAACGGCAATTAATGCTGCGCTCGAAGCACCCTGCACTCGTTCAATTCCATCACCAATCCGGCAGGCGAAGCTTAGGATCGGCTCAAAAATAACTTCCTCAATCCTTATACACCACTATTGATGTGTCATGAGGATATTGGGGGAAGTTAATTTTTCCTCGATCCTTATCAACTCAACGACACCGCAGATGGCTTATTAACAGCATTTATCGAACCACGCAGTCATAAATCCGTTTATCAATACGACGACTTGGGCCTGTTTGTAGAAGATACCAATGCCGCTGGTGGTGGATGGACAGTCACACGTTCTGAAAATTCGGGCGGTGGTTACACCACCACCATGACAACTAAAGAAGGCCGAGTAACTCAATACCAAGTCAAGCCCCAAAGCAATGGTGAGATGTTACGAGTCAATACCTCTCCTGATGGCACAGTGAACAAAACGTTTATCAATGCTGAAGGTGAAACCACAGTGACTCGTCCAGATCCACGGTTATTGTCTCATCACAAGGCCCCGACCCGCGTTTTGGAATGCAAGCGCCCTTCACTTCGCTGTTGACTATCACAACGCCAAATGGATTAACTGGGGCAGCACCGAAAAAACGGCTAAACTGGCAGAAGCGGCTGATCCTTTAAGTCTATTAAGCTTGACAACTCAAATCACGAGCAATGATCGCACCAGCGAAAGTGTTTATGATGCCACCAATAAAACGGTTACTGGGTTAAGCGCTGCTGGCCGCAAAAGCATCTCAGTCTTTGATGACAAAGGCCGGGTTATCCAAAAACAAGTGCCGGGATTGGCAGATGTCTTCTACACTTATGACAATCGAGGCAGGTTGACTCAAGTGACTGAAGGGGAAGGCGATGAGGCG
>JAYQWI020001011.1:0-3189 GCA_035871815.2 Candidatus Parabeggiatoa communis | reverse complement strand
TCACCCTATTTCAATGCTAAAAAAAGCGATTCATTTCTTAAGTACTGAAGCATAACAGGGTTAAATTCGGCTCACGCAGAGCCGCAGAGCCGCAGAGAATGAGAGAAATTAAACAAACCGGCTTGAATTGCCTTTTGGGATAATTATTTTTTTGGAACTTCCTAAGGGCTGCCCCTACAAGTCCATGCGCGCTGTTTTGTAGGGGCAGAGTTGCGTGTCTGTCCTTAAATAAAATACGCGATTTATTAATTACAACTCATGACTCACAAATAAGGCGGCTGTCAATAAGACTAAGGCGCCGGCTTGATGAGAGGCTCCAAGGGCTACGGGTACATAGAGTAGTAAGGTTGAAATGCCAAGTGTGACTTGTATGCCCAGAATGAATACGAGCATAAGCAGCCCCCAGCGTGTTCGATTGGGTAAATTCACTCGTCTTGCTGTCCACCATAATGTCGGGATCATGACAAAAAGTAGGGTGGCCAGTAAACGATGATCAAATTGAACGGTTGTGATATTCTCAAAAAAATTCCGCCAGATGGGTTCTAGCCTAAACAGGCCTTCTGGTATCCAATGCCCTGCCATCAGGGGAAATGTATTATAGGCTAAACCGGCTTTCAGCCCGGCAACAAAGCCGCCTGAAAGGGCCGTTATTAAAACGAAGCTTGTTACAATCCATGAAAAACCTTTGAGATACCCAGTATTGATACTGTGCTTGGTTTTTGGAAAGAGCAAATCTAGGGCAACCCAAAACAGATAGGCATAAATAATCAGTGCTAAACCCAGATGAGCGGTGAGTCGGTATTGGCTAACATGTGGGATATCAACCAAGCCGCTTTTTACCATATACCATCCTAATAGGCCTTGTAGTCCGCCCAAAATGAACAAGATAATCAGTTTGGGAATTAAGGGTTTATTAATATGACCTTTGATCATGAAATAGATCAGGGGGATCAGAAAAATCAAACCAATGGTACGACCCAAGAGGCGGTGTGCATATTCAAACCAAAAGATCGTCTTAAAGCCTTCCAGTGTCATCTGAACGTTTTTGAGTTTGTACTCAGGATATTGCTGATATTGCTGAAAAACGGCCTCCCAGTCGGTCTGATTGAGAGGGGGCAAAATGCCCATCAGCGGTTCCCAATCCACCATAGATAACCCAGAACCCGTTAAGCGAGTGACTCCGCCGAGTACCACCATAGCGAATATGGTTATACAGCAAATCAAAAGCCAAATAGCAATACGTTTATTGTTGCTTAAATCTGTCATAGTGTCAGTGTTGTTCATTCTTTCTTCTACGAAATGAGTGATCTTATTTAATTAATTAATACCAAATAGATTTTGATTGATGAAAGGGATAATTTGAAAAGTTTATATAAAACAGATTGATACGCATTAATTCAATCACTGTTAATCAGGCTATAATCAGTCTAATCAGCGTTGCATCCTATCATCAGTTGATCGAAAACAAATAAAAGCAAAATAAATTTTGCACTCCAATCTACCCGCAAAATAAATTTTGCACTCCAAGAGGGCCGCAAAATCAATTTGGAACGAAAATCAGGCCTTCAAAATTTATCAATATGATTTTTAATGCGCTTTTTGGTTCTACTGATCATCTTTGATTGATCGTTTTAAGATTGACACGCATAATTAAATCAGTGTTTCACGCAAACAATTAATAATTAATGGATAATGATTAATGATTAATTGAGAATGGTTATAGCAAAATTCAAAGCTGGGCTTTGGGTTTTTGTTGCTCACCATTCCCCTTGGGCAAATTTGACAATCAAAATGAAAATCACAGAATTACCTCAATATTTTGCTTTAAATCGCATTTTAACCAACAGTGATATCCTCCATTTTGGGTATTGGCAAGACGACGCGGTGAGTTCAGAGATGAGCTTATTACAAGCTCAAGAAGCATTATCACAACACATTATCACTCTTTTTCCAAAACCGCCTCAACGTATTCTCGTTATCGGTTGTCCTCTCGGCGCAATATCTGGGCTGTTAGCCCAATCTCAATATCAAGTCGTCGCTATTGTTGCCTCTGAATCATTAATGCGTTATGCCGTACAATATCATCCAGGGCCCGAATATATTGCCTGTGATTTCCTCAATGAACATCCTAAACTGAGTCCACCTGCGTGTTATGATATCATTTTATTTCAAGAATCATTGCCCACGTTTTCTGACTTAGCCCCCGTTTTTCAGAAAGTGAAGCAACTCTTAGAACCTTCACAAGGGCGCGTCATACTGTCTGAAGAAGTGGCTTATAGCTCTGATAATCGACAACATGCGGCGGTACATGAAGCGAAAAACATTGAATGTCATTTTGCACAACAAGGCTTTTTTGTCGCGCACCATCAACGTATAGGCCCCCAAGTCACACCAACCTGTGAGCGATTCATACAACGCTTTGAAGACAAACAAGCACAGCTACTTGCGTTATTTGGACAAGATGCTGAATCTTTGATTGACTACTATAAACAGTGTTGGAAACAAAGACTGGCCTACTATCAAGCCAAACAAATCGGTTATGAAATCTGGACTCTGCGCCCCAGTGATTTCACAGTACAAGCTTACCGGAAAGGAGATGAAAGCACTATTCTCAATACCTTTCAAACCGCTTTCGGTGTTGCCCGAAATCCCGCCCATTGGGATTGGAAATTCCAAGACTCACCCTTTGGGGGCCCTTATGTTGCCACCGTTTGGGATAAAACAGAACTGGCAGCCCACTACACCGCCTATCCCGTACCCATTTGGCTAGAAAACCGTCATACCTTTATTTATCAGGTAGGCGACACCTTTACCCATCCCGCTTATCGCGGCATCGGACGTGGAAAAACCAGTTTATTAGCGCGTGCTGTCCGTCAATTTCATCGCTTATATTGTGAAAATCAAATAGCCTTCTTTTATGGCTTCAATACCGATAAAATCCTACGATTTGGCCAACTTTTTTTGCGCTACTATCCAGTGGCACCCGTTTATGAATGGTTTCTCAAAGTAGATTCTTTACACAATCTGATCAACATATCCTCATGGCAGCTGATGCGACAAGGTTATACTGTCAGTTGTGTCGAACACGTCGGCCCCTGGGCCGATAGCCTTTTTGCCCAAGCCAAAGCGCATTATGGTTGGTTAATCGAACGTACTCAACAATACTTACAATGGCGTTATGAAGCCCAT
>JAYQWI020001010.1:0-19582 GCA_035871815.2 Candidatus Parabeggiatoa communis | reverse complement strand
ATAACCCAAAAAAACAGCCCTTGGGAATGTCAAAATCCACTCCTGCAAGGGCCTGTAGATTGCCATAGTGCTTATGCACTTGCGAAATATTAACGGCAGCAAGCATATCAGTTATCAGTTATCAGTTATCAGTTATCAGTTATCAGTTTTTTGTGTCTGAAGCTCAAATTAAAAGTATTATTTTAATTAATAGATAGAACGCTGATATTTGAAGCTTCGCTAAATGCTGATTATGGCCTGATTGGCGCTGATTTAATCAGTGTTCTATCCATATCACTTTTATGGCTTATTATTAGAATGAGAAATAAAAAGAGATGAGAAAGGTAATGAGAAATGAGGGGATTTGAAATTGCGGTGAAAAATTGGGAGAGTAGGGGCGAACCTGCGTGTTCGCCCCTATTACGTATTCGCGTTTTATTACGCGTTATTCAGACACAGCGTGCGTTAACATATCTTGCACCCCGCTGACGGCAGCAAGATTGAACATCTGCGCGGGCAGATTGCGAAAAGTGATGGGTGTCTCTTTAGTTTGCTTGAGCCACTCAATCAATAACGCTAACCCCGCGCTATCGGTACGGGTGACATCACATAAATCCAACACCTTTGGCGGTGTTTCAGCGGCGCGTTGAGCAAATTCCGCCAATAACGCGCCGACGGTGGCAAAACTCAATTCACCAGACACCCGCCAAGTATTGGCCTCTTCTACGGTGATTTGGTTCACTGTTCAGCCCGTTCCTTATTGATTTTTGACTTTATTAATTAAGTTATCCATGCCACCATTGTTACAGTAGCCCTTAAATTCAGCTTCATAAGTGTTAACCAAACTCATACCGGCAGCGTACACGTTGTACACTTTCCACTTATTCCCTCTTTTCTTGTAATACACGGCATAATCCACCTCAACTTGTGATTCCCCTTGCCGAGAAACGGTCGTCTTCACCTTGGCGAGAGGTGTCTTTCTTTTGCCCATGGTACCCTCATTACTGCACGAATAGCCAATAGACTGGACTGTTCCAGCAGCGCCTTTCAAGGCACTGGAATAAGTGCGTACTAACAAGTCACGAAACGCCTTAACAAAGCGTTTTTGTTTGGAACGCTTCTCCCGTCTCGAACCCTCGTTCCAACATGCCCTTGGTACCACCTGCCGTGACATCTTTTTGAAATCAAAAGAGGGTAATACCACATTATCGACTAAGGCGTATACTTGGCTGGCATCCGCTTTTAAAGCATTCAGCACTTGGTCAGTCGTCTTCTTAACTTGGACTTTTGCATCTTCACAATCTGCGGCATAAGTGCCGAATGATGCGACCATGAACAGGCCAGCTAAGGCCACATTGGCAAATAATTGTCTCATCAGGATTTTATCTCCTTTTTTGATCATAAGTGAGTGAAAAAAAACAATGATAACAGTGCTTATTCCGAATCCTTCGCAGCCGTGTTATAGATAAACTGGCCAATCAACTGTTCTAAAATCACGGCTGATTGGGTGAGTCCTGGATTCAATTGATCGCCATCCTTTAAGTAATATTTTTCCTCTGGCGCGTCATCCGAAGACTCATCCAAATCCTCATCCTCTTCATCCCAATCATCTATTCCTGTACCCGCCGCTAGGCCAATATACTGTTCACCTAGCAAGCCTGCCGTGTAAATGGCCGCGGAGGAGTCGAATGGAATTTTATCATATTGGGGATCAATCTGCATGGTTACAATGGCTTGATATTTGTCGTCATCATAACGAATATCGGCTATTCTACCAATACGCACTCCGCTCATTTTCACTGGCGATTTGACTTTTAAGCCCCCTATATTGTCAAACAGGGCTGTTATGGCATAGCCTTGTTCTGCAAATAAATCGCCTAAGTGGCTGACTTTCATAGATAACATGAGTAGGGCGGCAAAACCAAGGGCCACAAAAATGCCCACCCAAATTTCTAGGGTTCGATTTGATTGCATTATAAAATGTCTCTCAAAATGTTGATGATCACAAAAAATAATTATATCACCTTAGCACCGATCCGTTTTAAAATTCTCAACCTAACTCGTATGGCGTTTGACTTTGGATATTTCACAGAGTAAGTCAGGTGTGATTGAAGTATAGAACGCTGATTCTGCTTCTGATGCCCTGATTTTCGCCTGATTAACATGATGCCAATAATATTATTACAAACGGTTGTGCGATTTCAATTCACAATTGGAAATTGATAATTGGTTTGATGAGCGAGTTTGGAAAATAACAATATAGGCATTGATTTGATAAGTGCAAGTGCATTATCTTTGTCATGTTTATACCCATTGTCAAAATGAAATGTTATCAATTAACAATTAACAATTATCAATTATCAATGAATAGTTGTCAGTTAATTGCAGTTGTCAGTTATTATACTGCACGCACTCATAACACAACTTTTATGTAGGGTGGGTAACGGGTTTTTGTTGTCGGCCCCATTTATCTTAAAAAAAGTTCAGTTTGTCACCGGGTTGAGTATAAAGTGTTCAAACTTTTTTTGAGATTTTTTTTCAACACAGAGTTCACAGAGTTACACAGAGTTACACAGAGGGTTAACTTTTATTAAAGAGAAGGGCGGTAATGTTAAGATCAAATCGGTGATGCCCGAAAGAAATGTTATCGCAATCGCAATCGCTTTGTATTCCGCTTACAAAATCATAGAAAAACAGCGTCGATATTTGCCAGCTAAAAATTATAATGTCACTTTGCTCTATCAACGAAATCAAGCTGGAGAAGCTTTGATAGAAAAGCTTATGTTTACGCATAAGTCGTCTCAGTTATCAGTTATTAATTTTGCCGCTTGATTTTCGTTCCAAATTGATTTTGCTGCCCTCTTGGAATGCATGTCATTTTGCTGCCCTCTTTTCGTTCCAAATTGATTTAGCCCCTTTCATTTATTTTACTTTTATATTGTTTTCGATTGACTGATAATTGAGAATTATTCATAGGAGAATATCATGCAAGCTATTGAGTTTACGTCTGAATTACACGATAGGATGATACCCATTCCAGAGCATTATAGAGATTGGTTTAAAAAACCAGTTAAAGTTATTTTATTGGCAATCGACTCATCACACCACAGCACTCATTTTACGCAAACACCTGCTACGGAATTGACTCAAGAAATGCGTGTTGCAGCGGCTGCGAAATGGTATGAATTAGGCAAGATTTCTCAGGAAAAAGCGGCAGAAATGGCGGGATTAAATCGTGAAGAGTTCATGTTAACATTATCTCATTTGCAAGTCTCCCCTTTTCAATACACGTCTCAGGAATTAGAGGAAGAATTACAAGATGCGGATTGAAAACGTGGTTATTGATGCTTCACCGTTGATAAGCTTATTTCGGAGTCAGCAAGCTCAATTGTTAACGCAACTTTTTACCAACATCTGGATACCAGAAGCCGTTTGGCAAGAAGTGACTCATAATGCACATAATGATTCCGCTAGTCAGGGTATTGTAACAGCTACTTGGATTAAGCGAGTTAACGTTAATCAAATTCCTCAGATGATTAGTCAACGAAATTTGGGGCAAGGTGAATCTGAAGTCTTGAGTTTTGCCCTTAATTCTCCAAAAGTACGCGCTATATTAGATGATCATGCTGCTCGTCAATGTGCAAAAGCTTTAGGTATTCCTATTTTAGGTACTGGAGGTTTGTTGGTTTTAGCTAAACAACGAGGCATTATTTCGTCTGTAAGAGAGGCACTTCAAGCATTACGTTTAGCAGGTTTATGGCTTTCAGATGATTTAGTTCAGATCTTAATCACAAAAGTTGGCGAATCTTAGTAATACATATCGTCTCAATCCTCAATACTTTTGGTTTCATAAAGCCAAGAGAATATTAAAAAGAAAAATCAGTGTTGATCATGACAAATCTACCTCATCAGCGTTCTATCTCAAAAATCAAAAAAAATGAGCCAACATTATCTTACACCTCTATTTTCACCTCATTCAATCGCTGTTTTTGGTGCGAGCAATACTGAAGAATCAGTCGGTTTTATCGTGTTTAAAAACTTGATTCAAGCTCATTATCAAGGCGAGTTATACCCCATTAATCCAAAATATGAAAAAGTTCAAGACTATACCGCCTACCCCTCTATTCGAGAAATTGGCGGCAAACCCATTGATTTAGCTATTATTATTACCCCCGCTAAGACGGTACCTGATATCATTGAAGCGTGTGGTGAATATGGGGTTAAAACCGCTGTGGTGATTTCGTCAGGTTTCAGTGAATCGGGAAAACAAGGCGCTAAATTAGAAAAAAAAATGATTGCCAATGCTAAACGGTTTGGCTTGCGTATACTCGGCCCAAATTGTTTGGGTATTATGCACCCGCGTATTGGTTTAAATGCTATTTTTACCAGCAGTTGTGTTAAAAGCGGTAATTTAGCTTTAGTTTCACAATCAGATGCGTTATGTAATGCTGTTCTTGATTGGGCTTGTCATAATGATGTCGGCTTTTCTACCATTGTCTCAATAGGCACCTCCGCTGATTTAGACTTTGGCAACATTTTGGACTATCTCGTATCTGATCCACAAACGCAAGGTATTCTATTGTATATTGAAGCGATTCACCATGCCCGTAGCTTTATGAGCGGTTTACGAGCGGCAGCCCGTCTTAAACCAGTGGTGGTGATCAAAAGTGGACGACATGAAAATACCTTAAATTTGGTCATGTCGCGCAGTGGTTCCATGATAGGCCGTGATGATGCGTTTGATGCCGCATTGCAACGGGCAGGTGTTGTCAGAGTCACCACGTTTGGACAATTATTTTCAGCCGCTAAAACCTTGGCCTCGCGCTATAAAGCGCAAGGCAATCGTTTAGCCATTGTTACCAATGGCGGTGGCCCAGGTATTATGGCAACAGATCGCGCCACCGATTTAGGTATCCCACTTGCAAGCTTATCCCATTCTACCTTGGACGCTTTAAATGAGGCCTTATCATGCGCTTGGTCATATAACAATCCCGTCGATATCATCAGTGATGCGACACCAGAACGTTATCAAAAAACCGTCTCGCTTTGTTTACAAGATCAGCAAGTTGATGGTGTATTAATTATTTTGACACCCAAAGCCATGACTTCGCCATTGGAAGTGGCACAAGCGATTGTGGAAATCGCGGAGCAATCGCCTAAACCCTTATTGACTTGTTGGATGGGGGGGACACAAGTTGAAGAAAGTCATCGTTTGTTTGTACAAGCCCGTATTCCTGAATTTCATACGCCCGAAATGGCGGTTGAAGCGTTTTACTATCTGGCTGCATACCATAAAAATCAACAATTATTGTTACAAACCCCCTCTTCATTAGGACATCTTGAAAACCCTGATGTAGAAGGCGCACGTTTGATAATTGAAAGTGTCTTAGCTGAACGGCGTAAGGTGCTAACTGAAATGGAATCTAAAGCTTTGCTGGGCGCATTTCGGATTCCCATTGTCTACACCGCTATTGCCCGCAACGCCAATGAAGCCTTAGTATTAGCTGAATTGATGGGGTTTCCTATCGCGATGAAAGTCAATTCTCCTGACATTTTGAATAATATTTTGCATAAAAGTGATGTCGGTGGGGTCAAGCTCAATATCCAAAATGCTCACTCTATTCGCGAAGCGTTTAAAAGCATTATGCAGCGAGTACAGAGCCAATTGCCCAATGCACGTCTTGATGGGGTAACAATAGAACGTATGAGCCGCAAACCAAATGGCCGTGAATTGAGGGTCGGTATGATTCGCGATCCCGTCTTTGGGCCCGTGATAACCTTTGGTATAGGTGGCACAGAAATGATGGAGGATATTGTTGTCAGCCTCCCGCCATTAAATCGTTATCTTGTCAATAGCCTGATTAATAAAACCCGTACAGCCAAAATATTAGACGAATGTCGCCAAATGCCACCGGTTAATCGTCAGGCCTTAGAAAATATTTTGTTACGTGTTTCAGAAATGGCCTGTGAACTTCCTTGGCTACAAGAAATAGACATTAACCCATTGATTATAGATGAAAAAGATGCTGTGGCGGTTGACGGGCGTATCGTGATTGACTACTATAGCCCCTTACCTGATCGTTATGCCCACATGGCAATCTATCCTTATCCTAACCATCTTGTGACACACTGGCATTTACCCGATGGCACCGATGTCACTATTCGTCCTATACGTCCAGAAGATGCGGATATAGAACAAGCCTTTGTTCGCCACTTGTCGAATGAGTCCAAATATTTTCGCTTTATGCAAACCTTGCAAGAACTCACGCCGATAATGCTAGTGCGTTTTACCCAAATTGATTATGATCGTGAAATGGCCCTGATTGTGGTTACCCAAGCCGATGACAAGGAAACAGAACTTGGTGTTGCTCGCTATTCTATCAATCCTGATGGCGAAAGCTGTGAATTTGCTCTCGTTATCGCAGATGAATGGCAACATCACGGCATTGCTCACCGTCTAATGACTTGTTTAATGGATGCGGCCCGAACGAAAGGTTTAAAAATCATACAAGGTGAAGTATTGAGCAACAATCACAATATGCTCAAACTAATGAATCAATTAAGATTTTCAGCTATAGTCGATGAAGATGATCGTAGTTTGACGCAGGTTAACAAAAACTTATAAACTTAACGATTGCTTAATGCTTTTTAATCGTTAATTGTTAATTGTTAATAATTAATGCTAAACTATTTGTATATAAACCCGTCAAAACGATAAGATTTAAACCCGTAAAGGTTTTGAGATTAAAGCTTATGGGCCCGCCATAAGCCACTTTTGACTTTAAAGAAACGCACCTGTTTGAAATCTAAGCATTAACCATTAATGTAAAGAAACGCGCCCGATTGAAGTTTAACCATTAACCATTAATAGTAAAGAAACGCGCCCGTTTGAAGTCTAACCATTAATTTAAAACAATTAAAAATTAAAAATTAAAATGTATACTGATCTGGCATCTGAAGAGATAGAACGTCAACCCTTACACCAATTTACAGAGCAAGCTTATCTTGACTACGCCATGTATGTTATTTTAGATCGTGCTTTGCCACATATTGGCGACGGTTTAAAACCTGTACAACGGCGTATTATTTATGCCATGTCAGAACTCGGCCTGAAAGCCGGTAGCAAATATAAAAAATCCGCACGTACTGTGGGTGATGTGCTGGGTAAGTTTCACCCTCATGGTGACATGGCCTGCTATGAAGCGATGGTATTGATGGCTCAAACGTTTTCTTATCGCTATCCCTTGGTAGATGGGCAAGGCAATTGGGGATCGTTGGATGATCCGAAATCGTTTGCTGCCATGCGTTATACTGAATCTCGCTTAGCCGCGTTTGCTAATTTGCTTTTAAGCGAATTAGGACAAGGCACGGTAGATTGGCAACCGAATTTTGATGGCACCTTGGAAGAACCAGTGCTATTACCGGCCCGTTTGCCACATATTCTACTGAATGGCGCAACTGGCATAGCTGTCGGTATGGCAACTGATATTCCACCGCACAATATAGGTGAAGTCATGGCAGCTTGTATTCACCTTTTAAAACATCCTAACGCCAGTGTTGCCGATTTATGCGCCCATTTACCCGGCCCAGATTATCCCACCGAGGCAGAAATGATTACCCCGGCGGCCGATTTATTAAAAATATATGAAACGGGTAACGGTTCTATTCGGATGCGGGCCTGTTATAGCACTGAAAACGGTGATATTGTTATTACTGCGCTGCCCCATCAAACCTCTGGGGCGAAGATCATTACCCAAATCGCAGCGCAAATGACTGCGAAAAAATTGCCCATGGTAGAAGATGTGCGCGATGAATCTGATCATGAAAATCCGGTACGTTTAGTCATAGAACCCCGTTCTAATCGAGTTGATGCTAACAACGTGATGGCGCATTTATTTGCCACAACAGACTTAGAGCGTAGTTATCGCGTCAACATGAATATAATTGGACTGGATGGGCGGCCGCAAGTCAAAAATCTGAAAATGCTGCTTTCAGAATGGTTAGATTATCGCCTACAAACCGTGCGCCGCCGTTTACAGTATCACCTGGATAAGGTGAGTAAACGTTTACATATTCTCGAAGGGTTACTTATCGCCTATCTCAATATAGATGAAATCATCGCCATTATCCGCGATGAAGACAAACCTAAACCGGTACTGATGAAAACTTTTGCTCTCAGCGAGGCACAAACCGATGCTATTTTAGAACTGAGATTGCGTCAACTGGCTAAACTGGAAGAAATAAAA
This sequence comes from Candidatus Parabeggiatoa communis, assembly GCA_035871815.2. Classification (GTDB taxonomy): domain Bacteria; phylum Pseudomonadota; class Gammaproteobacteria; order Beggiatoales; family Beggiatoaceae; genus Parabeggiatoa; species Parabeggiatoa communis. The sequence goes on along the minus strand of JAYQWI020001010.1, from coordinate 11,357 downwards.
ATTCGGGGAGAACAAAAAGAACTGTCTAAAGAACGATACATTTTAGAGGAAACCTTAAACTCTGAAAAGAAGCTTAACAATTTGATTCTTAAAGAGATAAAAGCAGATGTTAAACAATACGGCGATCCGCGTCGCTCTCCTCTGGTAGAACGAGAACAAGCGCAAGCCTTTGATGATTCTACCTTAATCTCTTCGGATCCGATTACGGTCATTTTATCGGCAAAAGGCTGGGTGCGTGCTGCCAAAGGTCATGAAATGGATCCAAGCACTTTAAATTATAAGGCCGGCGATGAATTGGCAACGAGTTGCCGATGCCGTAGCAATCAACAAATCGTCTTTCTGGATGCAAGCGGCCGAAGCTATTCTATTCCCGCCCACACCCTGCCCTCAGCACGGGGACAAGGTGAAGCACTCGCTGGCCATTTTACCCCACCTGATGGTGTAGGCTTTGTACAGGTTTTATCAGGTGAACCTGACATGAGTTATTTATTCGCCTCAGATGCGGGTTATGGTTTTATTGTCAAATTGGAGGATTTATACACAAAAAATAAAGCGGGCAAAGCGATATTGACCTTACCTAAAGGCTCAAATATCGTCTCACCACTACACATAACCAATCCTGAGACAGAACATTATGGTGTCGTCACCAGCGCGGGTTATTTATCCATCGTACCCGTATCTGAACTACCCCGTCTACCCAAAGGAAAAGGCGTAAAACTGCTCAATATTCCGGCAAAAAGTAAAGTCGAAAAAGAAAAGGTTGTCGCTTTAACCTTGTTAAATCCGATAACCGATATTTTAACTTTGCATGTTGGCAAACGGCACATAACGCTTAAAGAACGGGATATTGAGGCCTACACAGGAGAACGAAGTCGGCGAGGACAAAAACTGCCGCGCGGATTTCAAAAGGTTGATCGGGTAGAAGTGACTCATCAAGAAGCAGTCGAGGATTTTTTTACGTCGTAGGGGCAATCCATTGTGCTTGCCCCTTTATGGTTACCCCAGTTTGTACTAGGGGCAACCCTACGGATTACCCCTACAATTATAAAAAACCAGGGCAACCCTACAAATTGTCCCTACAATTGAAAAAAACGAGGCAACACTACGAATTGTCCCTACAATCATTCAAATATGTTCCATTATTCCGAAAAAATTTTAGTTATAGATATAGAAGCCACTTGCTGGAAAGGCAAAGTACCTGAAGGACAGCAAAATGAAATCATCGAAATCGGAATTTGTATTTTAGACACGGTTTACTATGAAATAATTGCCAACGACAGTATTCTCGTCAAACCTAATTCAGAAATCAGTCCCTTTTGTACTGAATTAACAACATTGACGCAAAATGATGTCGAAACCGGTATTTCATTAAAAGAAGCTTGTCAAATATTACAAACGCACTATTTATCAAAACAACCTATTTGGGCCAGTTATGGTGGTTATGACAGAAAGCTATTTGAGAAAGAATGTCAAAGCAAATGTATCGAATACCCCTTTTCTAAAGAACACATCAATGTCAAACAATTGTTTGCTAAAACACTGAATTTAAAGAAACAAATTGGCATGGCAGGTGCATTGAGAAAGTTGGATTTGCCTTTAGAAGGTACGCATCACCGCGGCGTGGATGATGCTTGGAATATTGCTAAAATTTTAGCCTGGTTGCTTCAACAATAACATTTTAGGAGTCAGAAGTCAGAAGTCAAAAGTCATGCGTGATTCGTAAGGCGATTCCAAAAAAATTAATATACCAGCAATGGTTGCCCATTTTCTAAATCCATTTTCTAAATAATTGAAGGGTAGCAAACGAGTATATTATTATTTTGGAGTTGCCTAAGGCATTGATGAGCGAAAAATCACGCCGTGTTGATTATTATTTTATTGATATTATTAGACTTGTCCCTTAATAAGCTAAGTCCTTGATTTTTTATCAAAGTATATCGTACTTTCAATGGGTTACGTTTATTTGGGGACAAGTCTATTGATTGTATTATAAAATCACGTCTGACTCTTGAATATCCTGCAAATCTTTTCGCGGCAAACTTTTGCCGCGAAAACGCCTTTAGCAAAGCTAATCCTGACACCAACATCACCTTCAGGATTCCGAATAATACAACCTGAAACTCAAAATCCTTGAAATAAACAATTTCAAAGGTTTAGAAGACTTTGAAATGGATTTAACAGAATAGGCTGGCAAACCCCGTTGCTTTATCCTGTGTACAAACAACCCCATAAACTTTCTTTCTTCAAACCTACCCCAAAAAATGGGGAAATTCGTAAACAAAATAGACTTTCTCAGAGAAATTCGTCCTAGATACAATCAATATTGTAATAACTGATAATTGATGTGATAACTGATAACTGATAACTGATAACTGATAACTGATAACTGATAACTGATACATGGATAAATTAGTGATTACAGGCGGTCATCCGCTCAATGGCGAAATTCGCATCTCTGGGGCTAAAAATGCAGCCTTACCCATATTGACCGCAACTTTACTGGCTGAAACCCCTTCCTATATCAATAATGTGCCTCACTTACAAGATATTACGACCATGCTGAATTTGTTAGGACGCATGGGAGTCGATTTTGTTGTGGACGAAAAACTCAATATTGAAGTGAACAGTAATAATGTTCACACCTTTACTGCGCCTTATGAAATGGTTAAAACCATGCGTGCTTCAATCTTAGTATTGGGCCCCTTGTTAGCCCGTTTTGGGCAGGCGCAGGTTTCGCTGCCGGGCGGCTGTGCGATTGGGGCACGGCCGGTCAATTTGCATATTCAAGGTTTAATCGCAATGGGGGCAGATATTCAGGTAGAAGGCGGTTACATCAGAGCAAAAGCGAAACGTTTGCACGGAGCCACTTTATGTTTGGATGTCGTGACGGTAACGGGCACAGAAAACTTGATGATGGCGGCCACTTTAGCCGATGGGGTGACTGTGATTGAAAATGCTGCGCGTGAACCTGAAGTGGTCGATCTGGCGCATTGCTTAAATAACATGGGGGCACAGATTGAGGGAATAGGTACCGATACAATACGCATTGAAGGCGTCGAAAAGTTATCAGGAACCGAGTACACGGTTTTACCGGATCGTATTGAAACGGGCACTTATTTAGTCGCCGCGACGATGACAGGTGGACGTATTAAGGTTAAAAACACTAAGGCGAATTTACTTGATGCTGTCTTGCTGAAATTGCTTGAAGCAGGTGCCACGATTACCAGAGGAGACGACTGGATAGAGTTGGATATGCAAGGACGTAGGCCCCGCGCCGTTGATATACACACCGCCCCCTATCCCGCTTTTCCGACTGATATGCAGGCCCAATTAACGGCTATGAATGCCATTGCAGACGGGGTAGGGATGTTGACCGAAACCATCTTTGAAAATCGCTTTATGCATGCTTTGGAATTGCAACGTATGGGGGCCAAAATCCGTATAGAAGGTAACACGGCTATCATTCAAGGTGTCGAGCGTTTACAAGCCGCCCCCGTGATGGCAACCGATTTACGTGCCTCAGCAGGTTTAGTCTTAGCGGGTTTAGTGGCCGAAGGTGAGACTTTAGTAGACCGTATTTACCACATTGATCGCGGTTACGAGCGAATCGAAGAAAAACTCACCCAGTTAGGGGCACGGATTCGTCGCATCTCGTAATCAATTCCCCCAGACATCTACCTCAAAGAGCCAAAAGACTGGGCGAACAAGATCGGGCTGCCCCTACAGCCCCTTGATGATGTGTATTTTTGTAGAGGCATACCGACCTGTTTGCCCTTTCGAATGTTGATAAGATATCAACTTTCATCCGTTAGAATGATAAAATATCAATGGTCATCTGTCAGCATTTTACCCGTGCCCCAAGCCAGTGCATAATTATGAATATCCCGAACCCATTCTAAAAGCGGCACAGGTGACCAATCTAAAGGGTGCATAGGAATTGTCCCTGTGCGCCCTTCAGAATCTTCTAATTCGCAATGAGGGGTGTGCAAAGGGGCGGCTGACCACGCTCTCAGCGGATTACGCACCACCGGAATCCCGGCAACGCTTGCCATCGCCATCGCTTCTATGGTATCAAGATACTTCGCTTTGCCTTGGCGAATCTCATAATCAGATGTTGTCGTGGGATCTAAAATAAAAGCATCAATACCACTTGGGCCAGGCGTGACTATCAAATAATCAGGATGAGTTTCAGTCACGTCTTTAGAAAGAAATCCGCTCGGATGCACTTTATTTCGTGATAATCGAGGTTCTATCCAAATATTGAGTTCTATTTCCGCTTTATATAAACGCACTTCTCCGCCGAGAAACAAAGCCCCTGTTGGATCGTCACGGCATATCCAGCCTAATGATTCAAATGCGGAAAGTAATTTAACACCGCACCAGCGTTGATATAAATAAGGCGTATCCGCAATTTCTACTGTGCCATGTAACAGATTGTGTAGAAAACTCGGCAAATATTCCTTTGGCTTAATAAATTGTTGAGCAAAACGTCTTAAGTGAGCCCAAGCTGTCGAACGGGGATAAGGGTGGGGCAAGTTTGAAGAAGGTACTAATTTGAACTGCACAGTACGCAATAAAGTCGCACGAGCATTTTCAAGTTTAGCATCAGCTTCATCCAAACGTGAACGCATGTTTAACAAGGTAGCCCGATCATTTTGTGCATAACTTGATTGACCTTGTTGGGTAAGCAACGAGTCATCAATATATTTAATGGTGCGTGTATGCACCTTTTCTAAGGCCGCTTGTTGTAAATCAAGCAAATAGACTAACCAGCGCAATGGGCGAACATCAATCTCGGAAACCTGTAAAATACGAAGCCAGTGAGCGGGCAACAGACGCTTGGCTATATCCAGTTGATAATCTTTTGGTCGACGCGAGAAAGTGGCCTGCTTAGGTGAAGGCGTATAATGCACCAGAAATTTATGGGTGCTATCCGTCGTCTGTAGTTCAGTCACCAAGTGGGGAATTAAATTCGTCAAAAAATCAATTGATTTTAACAAAGCCGTCGTACTCGCGACAGTCCCCATATTTGTAGACACTTGTTGTGTCGCATGTAAACCAGGCAAGAGTAATTCCGAAGAAAACGTTTTCAGATCATCTACCAATTTTTGAATAAAGGGATTCATATCAGTTATCAGCGTTATCAGTTATCAATCATTTTCGCTTCCCCTTTGGAAAAGTTGGCGTATTTTTTGGAAAAAGGAATTAAGGTTTTTTTTACAGATTCCTAGCCACCCTAAATCCAATCGTAAAATCGCGCTTGTCTATTCTGCGCCTAAAACGAGAAGCGGTTCGCACGAAGTTGGGTAAGCTATACCAGGAACCGCCGCGAATGACATGGTAAATATGCTGGTTCAAGCTGGTGAAACAGCATTGCTCTTTTCCAGTATATTTCTCTTCATATTCTGAACACGTCCATTCATAAACGTTTCCGACAATGTCATATAAATTAAAGGGATTCGGCATAAATGAACCAACTGGCGCCGTTTTTTTATTGTCCCAGCGACTACCACAACCATCACAATTCGCTTGATTCGTTCTCATTTCGTTTCCCCACCAATATTGTGTTTCCGTATCTGCCCTTGCGGCATATTCCCATTCAGCTTCTGTAGGCAAACGATATTGTTTTCCTGTTTGTTGAGTCAACCATTTTGTATAAGCAATGGCATCTAACCAAGAGACATTCATGATGGGTCGATTACCTCGCCCCCAACCTTCATCATCTGGCCTAGGTTGGCCTGTGGCCTCTACAAAACGGTCATATTCCTCAAAAGTAATCTCATAACGCCCGATTGCAAAGCGGTTTACAAAGACATCCTGTACAGTTGTTTCCTCAAACGAATTTCTATCTGGTGTGTTTTTCATTTGAACTTGACCGGCCGGAATCAGCACCATTTCAGGGCCTAAGTTACCATCTTGTAAGTAATCATGAAAGATTTTACCGGGTGTCTGAGGGAAACTCATTGGTGTCGTTGAAGTCGGTTCAGGAACATTATAGTAAGGAATAAAAAAGCTGTATTCTATCCAGAGTAGCGTGACACCGGCAGAAATACCGCCAAAAATCGTGATAATAATGGCTCTGATCAAATTTATTCTCCACCTCGCGAGTTTATGTGATATGGGTTACTTTTTTAGGTTAATCTATCCTGTATAACTCTATTTTGCCACGGAAAAACACGGAAAAACACGGAAATATTCCATGGCTTTTAATCATCCCAATTCTGTAATGAACAATTACCCAATTCGCACTGTTTGAATACCTCCATTGGTTTGTAGGGACTACCCAACTTTGAACACACGGCTGCTCACCTGCATTTCATCTCAATTTGAGATATAAATCTTATATTTATACTCTGTGACACTCTGGGGTACTCTGTGAATTTTGTGTTGAAATCTATCTCTACTTTAATAATATAGCAAAAATATTTATAAATGATAAATGAAACCCGTTTATGCTAGTGTTATTCAATCATTTATAATTAAAAGCTAATATTCTAATTTACTTAGTCGCTCTAGTGGTAAAATAATATTTTTGCAATAAGGGAATACAACATAATGAAAAAAACACGCCTTGTTTTTTTAGCTTTGTGTTTTATTTATCCCTGTGCAATGCCTCAACGCCCTCATGAGGGGCCGAGTGTGGGACATGGTTTTTCAATGGCCATAACAAGATTATGGGATTTATTGCTTTCTCCCCCTTCAAATTGCTGCGGGGTAGTTGATATTTTTATAACCTATTGACAAATCTATTTTTTTTGACAGAGCTAGAGACGCACGGCCGTGCGTCTCTACTTTGCGCGAAGTTTATCGGCCCGTAATTCGTTGTACTATCCTCAACTTAGCGTCAGTGATAATGTGCCAACAAATCACGCAGTTTATCGCGTACTGCACTTTCACCGTAATGCTGTTCTATATAATCCCTTCCTTGATGCGACAGTTTCTCCCATAAACTTGAATCACTATACAAACGACACACCGCTTCAGCAAAGGCTTCTGGTTCATCTGCAATTAAAGCCGTTTCACCCTCTTCAAGCCCCATCCCTTCTGCACCAATCTGAGTCGTGACGACGGGTAATCCGAGAGATAAGGCTTGCCCCAGTTTCCCTTTCATCCCTGCACCATAGCGTAAATAAGAGACAAAGACGCGCCGTTGTGCAAATTCTGGTTCCACTTGATCTACCCAGCCTATCACTTTGACGGTTTCATTTGCCAAAGCTTTCATTTTCTCTTTCATGTTACTGCCAATCAAGTAGAGCCGAATGTCGGGTAAACGGGCCTGAATTTTCGGTAATACTGTTTCAACAAAATAATACATGCCATCTTCATTCGGTTGATGGTTGTAATTACCGATGAAGACTAATCCTTCTCGTTGCGCGTAAGGCGTTTCAGGCAATGGGTGCCGTTGATGAATATTGGGTATCACCGAGTAGACTAACTGAGGCAATTCTTCTTGTAAGTGTTTCGCGTCATCATCTGTTACCGTGATCACGCTATCGGCTAATAAGCAATTGGATAATTCTTTACGCTTAGTCGCTTGCGCGTTTTCTGCCCGTTTGGGATCGTTTTCGATCTCAGCTTGACGTTGTTCGCGGATGTAGTGAATGTCTACCGTGTCATAAAAAATAACGGTTTTGGGTGATAATAAACGCAAATAGGGAATATAACGATGCCCCATGTCTACTCGACAGATAAACGCAAAATCAAATTGCCGCCAAGCCATTGCGTCGCGCATATTATACTGGCCATGAAAGACTTCGATACCTAAGGCTTCTAGTGCGTGACGGTATTTAAACTGACTGTCCAAGTTATCTGGAATAAAGGTGATCCGATATCCCAAGTTGGCCCAGATTTTTAATAAGGTGTACAAACGCAAGGAACCGGAGTCTTCATCAAACATGGGCAAGGTGGCATCAATCACTAACACGCTGGGTTGCTGTTCTGGGTTTAATTGATAGCCTAGCGGCATAAACGGAGACGTGTGTGTCGGTAGTTGAGACTGAAAACGGTGATAAAAGTATTCACTGTCCTGATTGTAATCTGAATCTGTAAAGGCCGGATAAGGTGCTTCCTGTTCATAACAGAATGCGGCTTCATAAACGGCCTGATAGGATTGCGTTTTTAATTGCCAAATCAGTTCCGTCACTTGGTACATCGGCGTGCGGTAAGCACGCACGGCATCGATATCAATCTGAGATAAAGCGGCCTGTTTGAGCAAAACTAATTGACTACTTGCCGCCAGAATGGTGCGCCGATATCCATAATAAGGATGATCAGCAGATTGCCCCGCTAAATGGGTATGCAATAAACCGTCACGCATTAATAAGGCATAACCGGCTCGGATTTTGCCATCGCTGTGTTTTTCTAAAGGCATTAACAAGCCCGCATCGGGGCAATCACTCAACATCTCTATTGCCCGTTCGGCGATATCAATTTGTGGTATGGCTGTCAGTTCACAACACCAGATATAGTCAAGCTGTTTCGATTTTTGCCCCCATTCCAGTATGAGCGGTAAATCAACATGCTCTGCTGTACTTTCTAAGGTGGTAAGGTGATGTTGTTCACAATAGGCTTGTAAATCGGAATTGAATTGTCCACAGAGCACCACTTGTCCACTGATATCGGCCTGTTTTAAGGCCGTTTCCAGTGCCCTGAAAAACAAGAGTACGTTCAATAGCGGTGTTGATTCGCTTATTCCACACACAATGAAACCCTGAACGGCCGATTCGGCACTTAATCGTGCGGGCACTGGGAGGGCTAATAAACTCTGTTGTATCCAAGTGGGCAAGCTTTCTGGTGAAACCGGTTCGCCTAAGGATTGCGTTTCAGCAACCTCGGGTTGTTTGGGATGACACCACACTGCAATACTGGAGTGATCGGTGGCATCGGGTGAGTCGATTTCAACCTGATACGTTTTGCCTTTGGAATCCGCTATCACTTCAAAGCGAATGGGATAAAAATAGTTATCAAAGACATCTACCCCTTCTAAGTCAATGACGCGAAGCGGTGTTTTCGTCTCAAAATCACGGATGATGACGCGCACTTGACACGTATTAATGCGTAAACAGGTGCCTAATAAGATATCCAGTTCAAAGAAGTCCTCTAAAGTGCAATAAACGGTAAACACGACAACGACATTTGTCGTCAGTATCACAGGCACTGTGCCTAATTCGTTCACCCCTTCCATCACGGTTTGCTTTTCAGGTGTGCCGGCAATGCTCTTAAATGTGGGATAAACGCTTGACAATGAACGTGCTGGCGGCAGTTCTAAAATAGAGCTATCTTCCTGTTTTTGCAGCACATTTAATCCCAGTTGCGGGCCAATAGCTGTGTTGCTGGTAGACAAATACTGTTCTGTTTGTGACAACAAACGCTCGACTTGTTTTTCAATCTCTTGTACAAAATCAGCATAACGACGTACTTGGGGCCAACGCGAAGCCGAAATCAGTTGAATCAAATCCGTTAATTGGGTACGTAATTGAGTACGCATCTGCTCAGACTCAGTCTGTATCGGTTCAATTTGCGCGGCTAACTGTTGTTCTAAGGCCTCTAATTGTGCTGCTTTCCCGCGAATCCAATCTAGGAGACGTTGATAATCATCGATCACATTACCCGATACGCTGGCTAATGCGTAATTGGGTACCGGTTTTGACAAGAATATTTTCTCAAGGGCGGCCGGTGTCAGGCCGACAGCGACTTGCTGACTGAGTTCATGCAGACTTTGTTGGAGCGATAAGCAGTGCTGTTGTTCTTGTTGCGCTTCGGCCAACAATTCAGCATAACGTTTATCTTGATCATCCAAACGAGTTTGCCGTTCATCCATGACTTCTAGCATCTCGGCCTGTTGCTGCTTGAAATGCTTTTCTTGTTGCGTATAGGCCGACTGCAATTGATCATATTGATCAGCACTATTGGATTGCAACTGCTGAGATTTCTGCTGCCATTCAGATTGCAACTGGGCTGTCTGTTTAGCCTGTTCAGTTTGCAACTGTTCATATTTAGCCATCCAATCAGACTGTAAGCGAGTATAATCGGATTGCAAGCGTTCATACTTGGTTGTCCAATCCGACTGCAATTGCTCATACTTACGGCTCCAATCAGACTGTGATTGAGTCTGTTCCGACTGCAATTGCTCATGTTTGCGCGTCCAATCGGATTGCAACTGCTCTAACTGTTTAGCCTTGTCTGCTTGCAACAGCTCATACTTGCCGCGCCAATCGGATTGCAACTGCTCTAACTGTTTAGCCTTGTCTGCTTGCAACAGCTCATACTTGCCGCGCCAATCGGCTTGTGATTGGTTATGTTCCGCTTGCAACCGCTCATACTTGCCGCGCCAATTAGCTTGTGATTGATTATGTTCCGCTTGCAACTGCTCATGCTTGCGTTTCCAATCCGATTGTGACTCACGATGTTCGATTTGTAATTGATCATACTTTCGGCCCCAATCCGATTGCAATTGCGTCTTTTCTTGTTGTAAATCTTGAAGCTTTCGGCGCAATTCTTCGACAGTCTGCGTACTTTGGATTACTTGCAACTGCAAATCCTGTTTTTCCACCGTGGTATCTTGCATGATGCCACGACGCTCTTGACTCACGCGCCAATATTCTGCCAAGTATTCCAATTGTTTAGTAGCCGGCAAGGGCATCAAGTGTTTTTCTAAAAACTGCCGATAGACATCTCGCCAACGTTGTTGATCACGGCTTTGTGTAATCTGGATATTGCCCCAAATCGCATAATCGGCTGTCATGGCATTAACGTGATAAAACGCAGTATGTAGGGATAAGCGCAGTAAGACATCCCAATCTTCAAACATATCAAACGATTCATCAAAACCGCCAATTTCCAACCATAACGCCTTATCAATCAACAAGTTAATTAAAGGGATATAGTTTTCATAGCGCAAGCGTTCAGCATCATAAGGCTCATTAAATTGACCGATAGCCTTTTCTTGCAAGATGACTTTCTCGCCCAAGATATCTCTTTTGAGCAAACGACAACCGGAATAAGCGACTTTGGCATCAAAAGCCAGCATGGCTTTTTCTAAACGTTGCAGATGATCAGGCAGGAAGCGATCATCATCATCCAAAAAAGCAATGACATCGCTTTGACAGGCTTGTACGCCTTGATTACCGGCCCGTGCCCGGCCTTGATTAGTGGCATTATTAATCAGGTGAATCAGCATTTTTGAAAACCCGTTCACCACGTCATCAATAGCCACCCCGCCATCATTGACGACAATCACTTCATTAGGCCGTCTATCTTGTTCAAGCAAACTTTGTAAACTACGGGCGAGCAGGTGAGGCCGATCCTTAGTACGGACAATAACCGCAATACGCAGCGCGGTTGGAACGGTTTTATGA
>JAYQWI020001009.1:0-3543 GCA_035871815.2 Candidatus Parabeggiatoa communis | reverse complement strand
ATAAAGGACTTGATGTCGCACCAAAATCAGAAGGTACCGCAGAGAATCCTTATTATGAAACCATTGCTTACACGGCAATTGGAGACGTAAGCAATGCTGAATCGCAAGTTTTATCCGTAGTGCGCTACCACCACGTGGTTTCTCATCAATCCAATGATGAGGTATTTCACGATGAAACCGGTTATTGGATGTGGGATCCCAAGTCAAAAATCGTCATGCACTCTCTTGTTATCCCGCGAGGCGTTGGTGTACTTGCTGGAGGAGAGAATAAAGGCCCAACCTCCTCGGAACAGGTAGAAATTGAGGTTGTTGCCAACATTAATGCTGAGAACGTGGGAATCATACAATCCCCTTTCATGCAAAAAAACGCACGAACGACAGCATTTCGGCACAAACTCACATTAAAGGATGATCGGCTCTCATATTCCGAAACCACCCTGCTTGAAATCTATGGCAAAACCTTTGAACATACCGATCAAAATGAATTAATTCGCCAGTGAGAGCAGGGTATACTTAGCATCGCCATAAATTGCGCTTTTAAGATTTTCGTTCAAAATTTATTTTGCGTTATCTTTTCGTTCAAAATTTATTTTGCGATGGCTTGATAAAACGCAATTTATGACGATGCTAAGTATAATCATAAGTTATACTTTTTAGTTTAGGCTCTGTGAAATTTTCAATATCATACCCTATTTTTCGTATTAACAAAAGCTCAATTTATGACGATGCTAAGTATAGTATTGCAAAATATGACGTTTGATGTGGCAAACACCAAACCGCTAATACCAACATTTGAGGAACAACATGTTTAAATTTCCATACGGGAATAGCGATTTTTATCGCATTCAAACCAACAATTATTTTTACGTGGATCGTAGTCGCCATATTCGACTGATTGAAGATGCAGGTGAGCAACTACTTTTCCTGCGCCCGCGCCGTTTTGGTAAAAGCTTGCTGTTATCAATGCTAGAGAATTATTATGATGTGGCAAAAGCTTCGGAGTTTGAGCGGTTATTTGGGGAATTAGCGATTGGGCAAAATCCTACTGAGAAACATAATCAATATTTGATGATGAAGTGGGATTTTTCTAATATCAACCCCGAAGGCGGAGCACCACAAATACAGCAACGCTTGAATCGCTATATCAACCGCTGTGTTCAAGATTTTGCGGACAATTATCAAACGTTGCTTTTGAAAAATATCCATATTGAACCAGAAGATGCTACTGATTCGTTTCTTTCCCTTTTGAGCGCAGTACGACAAACACCTTATCGCCTTTATCTGTTAATTGATGAGTACGACAGTTTTGCCAATGACTTAATGATGGGGCGGGGAGAAACTAATCCGGAACGTTATAAAGCATTGCTGTCAACCGAATGTTCCCTGAAGGCTCTTTTCAGAACGGTTAAAGCCGCCAGTAGTGGACGTGGTTTGGAACGAGTTTTTATCACAGGCGTGTCTCCGGTTTTGATGAGTGATATTACCAGTGCTTATAATGTGGCGAAAAATATTTACTTTGAGCCGGAATTTAACGATTTGTGTGGCTTTGAAGAATTAGAGATTAAAGCCGTCTTAACTCAAATTGGGAAAGAATGTGAGTTTGAGGAAGATAAAATCAGTCAAGCATTAAGCTTGATACGGGCTTTTTACAATAGCTATTGTTTTAGTGAGTTTGGAATCCAACAGATTTACAATCCCACTTTGGCACTGTATTTTTTTGAATCGTTTCAAAAAGGTTGTTGCTACCCACGCCAGATGTTGGATGATAACTTGGCGATGGATTTGAGCAAACTCACTTATTTGTCTCGTTTGCCCAATGGGAGAGCGATTATTTGGCAGGCATTAAATGGTTCCCCGCCTTTGGCTATGTCATTACTTGCTAATCGTTTTGGAGTTGATCAGATGTTAAAAACGACTCAAAGCAACCAATTTATAATATCTTTGCTTTATTATTTGGGCATTTTGACGTTGGATGGAAAAACGGAAAAGCTCAAAAAACTGCGTTTCAAAATTCCCAATTTAGTGGTGCGAAAACTTTACGTGGAACATCTTTTGGCAATGCTGTTACCTATTGAGCCAGAACGCGAAGAAGTTCGCTTACTGGCTGAGGAGTTTTACCAAAGTGGTGATTTGCAACCGGTTTGTAATTTTGTCGAGCAACGTTATTTTAAAGTGTTTGACAATCGTGATTATAAGACGGCAGATGAATTGACAATCAAAACCGCTTTTGCAACCATACTTTTTAATGATGTTTGGTATATTATGGATTCAGAAACACCTTTGGAACGGCGTTTTGCGGATTTAACCATGCTTATCCGTCCCGATTTTCGCCAGTTGCCGCTGTATGATTTTATTATTGAATTCAAGTATTTAAAATTATCAGATGTCAATTTGAGCGGTGCCAAACTCAAAAAACTGAGTATCACAGAATTGGAAGCTTTAGAACCGGTGAAGGAAAAATTGGCGGAATCTGAACAGCAATTGCTTGATTATCGAACCGGTTTGCAAGCCAAATCTGGTGACAAGTTAAAATTACAACTCATCAGTGTGGTTGCGGTGGGGTTTGATAGAGTGGTGTGGCGAATGGTATCGATGCCGTGAGGAGTTTTTCTTCAGCTACAAAGATTGTATATAAGAAAGAATTTTTGGGAGCCAGAGCCGGTTTGTAACCGGATCCTCATCTTCAAAAACCGTCCATTTCATCAAAATCCCTTCTAAAATACCATCGCCTTCCGTTATTGTAATTTTTATCACCCTTCTTGTCTGAATCAGAATTTTCCTGATTTTCCTGATTATAACGGATTTTGTTGATATCTATATTTAATACGCCAACCCCGAAGGAGTTGAATGTGAATAGCCCTTCGTTACAGCCTCATCGTTATACATAAGTCAATTTATGTGAGTTTAGCTTCGCTGGCCGCAGACTCCACGAAATCAGTTTTCGGTGGGTATAGCTCCGCGAAGCGGAGCCCACCCTACCAAAAACGACTTTTTAAATCAAATACTTAAATATTTGTGTCTAACGATGAGGGCTCCACCTGGGGTTCCCAATAAAAGCATCAACGGGTGTGGTGTTAAATATGAATGATGGCATTTATAAAATGTCTTAAAATTCTTATAGTTAGAGTTTTCAACAAAAAAAGTTATAATCCGTATTTTTCTTCTACACACACTTTTTGAACTAAGGAGTAATAAATATGAGTAATGTTAATAGTCTTGATTATGGGCCCTTGAAAGGGTTAATCGGCCTTTGGAAAGGGGATAAGGGACTTGATGTCGCACCAAAATCAGAAGGTACCGCAGAAAATCCTTATTATGAAACCATTGCTTACACGGCAATTGGAGACGTAAGCAATGCTGAATCGCAAGTTTTATCCGTCGTGCGCTACCACCAAGTGGTTTATCATCAATCCAATGATGAGGTATTTCACGATGAAACCGGTTATTGGATGTGGGATCCCAAGTCAAAAATCGTCATGCACTCTCTTGTTATCCCGCGAGGCGTATGTGTACTTGCTGGAGGAGAGTATAAAGGCCCAACCT
>JAYQWI020001008.1:0-3438 GCA_035871815.2 Candidatus Parabeggiatoa communis | reverse complement strand
TAACCAATCATTCGCCATGATACGTAGTCTCATACCCTTCCAATCAAGATTAGATTCAATATGTCCATTTTCTAATGGCGCACTTATTTCAGATTGCCTTATATCTAGTCCTATTTTTTTGAAAAATTTTTGAAAGGCTTTTAGCCGATCTGCTAATTGATAAGGTTTATTAACAGGAGGATGTAATGTGACAAATAGTGCATTTAAACCTATTTTACTTAATTTATTTAAGGTATCTGACTCAACATAATCACCATTGGAATTGAACATGAGGAAAGCATGAGGTAGACTTTCTCGTACCTGTTTTATTTTTAAATAAATATGGTTATCTGCTAAAGGTTCATTGTATAGATTAAAAACAATAGTCGACGAATAATTGATGCTTTCAAGTTCACTCAAAATTTTGTGAAACAGTTCATCTGTCATGTATACCTGATTTTTTCTACTCTCATCTAAGGAGACAGGGCAATAGGAACACTTTCTATTACAATACGTACTGGTTTCTATGTTGACAATACAAACAAATTTTTTAAATAATGATTTTTGTTCATCAGTTGCACTATTTATAGGGTAAAACAGAGATTTTAGGAGGTTATCTGGTACTGATAAAAAGTGTTCCCAATAATAGCGCGTCGATATTTTATTTAAGTTGTTCGTTTCCATAACCTATCTATTAGTACAACGGATCAGGGGATTGAGCGGATTGGTGTGTGGGCATATTCTAAATACAATCAACAGTACTTCTAACTAATCCATTAATGTACCACCATTAATATCAATCGTTTCCCCAGTAATATAATCAGACATAGAACTGGCCAGAAAAAGCGCGCAATCGGCCACTTCATCAGGCTCACCAAGTCGGCGCAGAGGAATGGCACGACGCAAACGTTCTCGTGCTTCAGGATTCATGCTTTTTGGCATATCGGTATTAATTGAACCGGGGGCTATTGCATTAATACAAATATTATATTGTGCATAATGATAAGCCAGATGGCGAGTTAAAGCAATTTGTCCGGCTTTAGACACTTCATAACTGGGTGAGGCACTTGGATGCGGCAATTTTGCCATTTGTGAGGTCATATTAATGATTTTGCCTGAATTTTGAGATCGCATCAAAGGCAGAACGGCGCGACAGGCATGAAATGTCCCATGCAAGTTAACGTCAATCACTCTGTACCACTCTTCAAGTGGTAAGTCTTCTAGTGGCGTGCGCGTAATCACACCTGCACAATTCACTAAAATATCAATTTGACCAAAATGTTCTAGTGTCACTTTGATCATTTCTTCAGAAAATGCGGGTTGAGCAATATCCCCGGCAACAATCTCAACTTTTGCGCCTCTGTTTCGTACTTCGTCTGCGGATTGGTTTAAACGTTCTTTATGCGTTGCAACTAATATCAATGAGGCACCATGAGAGGCAAATTTAAGCGCAATCGCTTTACCCAAGCCACGCGAACCACCTGTTATAATGGCAACTTTATTTTTCAACAATTCCATTATTTTATAGATTTTCAGAGCATTCATTTGAAAAAAGGCGTTGCCTAAAAGATGAACATCTCAAGCAGATTAAAAATGACACAGCCAGCTATTCAACTTCAACATGAATTAACTCCTGCATGTGTTCAGTTTTGCTTAACATTTCTTTCATTGTGTCAAATTTTAGAAAAACAATCCCCAATTTTGAAGTCATCACATCAGAAACCTCTTCGCCCTTTTTCCACCACATTAATTTATTGATGATATTTTTTTCAATAGAAGAGTGAAAAACAACATTTTTTATTTGACCTAATTTCGCACTCATCACACAGTGGCGCGTAAAAAATCCTTTAGGCTTAACATGAAATAAGCCATTACACTCTAATCCCGCAGCAGCTTTAACAATCCAATCAGAATATAATACACCAGTGGCCTGTTCAACTAATTTAATATAAAGATCACCGGGCGCACGCCGACAAATTTCAATAATGACGGGTTCTCCTTTTTTAAGAATATACTGAACATGAAAAATACCCGTTTTTAATGATAACAAATTGGCTATTTTTTCAGCTGTTAAGCACAGTTTTTTTTCTACACTTGAAGAGACAATACTGGGCGTTGATGCAGCGGAAACTAAATAAGGATTTTTAAAATAATGCTCATTATCAGAGAAGAAAAAAATAATACGTCCATTATGCAAAAAAGCTGAAAAACCATGACGACTTCCGGTAATAAATTCTTCTACAACGATGCGTTTTGTATAGGAAGCCGAAAATGCTTTTTCTAATGCCCGTTTAGCTTGGGCAATATCATTAATTTTAGAAATGCCTTTACCACCCGTCAAATCGACTGGTTTGATCATCAAAGGAAAAGATAAGGATTCAATATCGTTTAGGGCTGCTTTTATATTGGTAAACCCCATCGCGACAGGTGAAGATATTTTATGTTTTAATGCAAATTGACGATATAAATCTTTATGATGAATAATTTTTGCAATGTCGTATGAATCATGGCCTGGTAGCCCCAATTTTTCAGCGACATAAGCAGATGATAGTGCAGAAAAATCGTTACAGCAAGCACAAATGGCATTGATGTTTAATTGCTTACTGAGTGTCAGCATGGCTTTAATATCAGAAAAATCGGATTGATGGTATTCATCAGAATAGAGATGGCCTAATTCATTTGGACGATTTCCAGTTGTAATAACATGATAGCCCAGTTTTTTGGCAGATAAAATCAGCGGGATATCGGCATAGCCACCCCCTGCAATCAGCAATTTTTTAGGTTTAGAAATAATGGTTATCTCCTAATGTTATCAGTTATCAGTTATCAGTTATCAGTTATCAATTATCAGTTATCAATGCTTTGATATCCCGTATTGGAAAGGCCAACATATTTATCTGACAAACTATAGATTAGATAGAATGCTGATTATGGCCTGATTATGGCCTGATTAACACTGATTTAAAGATAGTACAACGAATTAGGAAATAAACGAATAACTCAAAGGCGAGCAGTCTATTTAAAAGATTAAAAAAAATCAGCGCCAATCATGATTATCAGTAGAATTTGCGTTCTATACGATATTTGCAAAAAATGTTAATGTATTTTTGTTAAACTATTTACTGGAGTTTATACTCCTTTGATATAACTTATTGATTTTATTAAAATATCGTATTTTTGAATCAATAAAATCAAGCCCTTAACTTTAGGAAGTTCCAAAAAAATAATTATCCCAAAAGGCAATTCAAGCCGGTTTTTTTAATTTCTTTCATTATCTGCGGCTTTGCGGCTCTGCGGGAGGCGACAGTTTGTTACAAATTATTTGTGTGCATAGAGTAGCCCTGTGGGATAATTTATTTTTTTGATATTCCTTAATCGGTATAATGGAACGAATACGCAAGTTGGGCAAACAGACTTGTCTGCCCTTGGTGAAATTTTAAAAACGACAAATTAGTGAAT
>JAYQWI020001007.1:0-3495 GCA_035871815.2 Candidatus Parabeggiatoa communis | reverse complement strand
AAGGCCATGAAAATCGACAAAGCGAAATGTATAGAAGCCGGTGCCAATGACTACTTATCTAAACCGGTAGACTTAGACAAAATGATTTCGTTAATGCGTGTCTGGCTTTATCAGTGAACACACATTGAGACGCGAATCATTGAGACGCGAATTGTAGAGACGCGATGCTTCGCGTCTCTAATAAACCGGTATTTTACCGCAAAGGGCAACCAAAATGGATTGCCCCCTCTTCTGGTTGCTTCTATTAAAATACCTGAAAATTTAGGGTTCACGGCCTAACGGGTTCCAAAATCCGTCACTTCTAAAATCAAGGGTTCTTGATTCAATACCTTCAATTCTATCCAGTAGATTTCGCTACTACCTTGACGGTTGACACAAGGAATACGCACACTGTCTTGCTTGGGATCGTAGCTGACTTCACAACCGCGTGAGGCGATTTTTAGAATGGTCGGTTGACTACTTGTCAGTGTAAGTTGTTGACTCGGAAAAGCGTCTGTTAGGGATAACGTTGCATTGTGCTGAGTACTCCCCTTCTTATCGACGCAGGGAATGTCGAGGATATCGGTGTCAGGATCATAACTGGCCGTACAGATATCGCTAAAGCTTTTTGAGGAACGTAAGGGGCTATACGAGGGTAAGCGGCACAATTTGTCTTCCCAATTGGCATTCAGCGATTGGCAAACGCCTTCGGTAGGGCATAAATCAGCATGGAAAGCATCGCATTCAGGTTCGTTATCAAAATGGATCACCGCAATGTCTTTGCCAAGGGCTGAAAGCAAATTCGCTTTAATCGTGTCTTCGGTGATGGAAAACACGTAATCATCCATGAAGATGGAACGTTTGACATAAGAATTGGATTGTGTCCACCAATTACTACACATATTTCTGTTGTTTCCACCAGGAAATGAGGAGACTAAACCTCGCTCAGTCTTTTGCGCTTCTGGGGCAATATGGGGTACGTCGCCTACTAATTCAAAACCCGTTTCGGCGTTGACGCGATACACTAGCAGGCCACTAAATGTCATCAGATCGCCGTAACTGCCACCACTGCCGTTCGATTCTTGGCCGTTTTCACATATCGTCATTGGGATGGCTAACAGGCCCTTGGAACCAAAGTAATTAAAGGCGAGGTGGTTAGTGGCCGCTTCCGAGGTGGAACCGCGAGTGCCGATGACGGTTTTATGCGTGAGCATGGGGTTTGTCATGTCGGAGACATCAAAGATTTGCAGCATGATGCCTTGAAACCAAGCAAAACGGCCTTGATCATCGGCATCGTAACCAATTGTGAGGAGATGATCGTCATCCAACCGGTGCATGTAGGTTGAGAAACCGGGGATTTTCAATTCACCTGCAATCGCGGGTTTGTGGGGATCGGAGAGATCAAAGACGAACAAAGGATCGGTTTTTTTGAACGTCACCACGTATCCTTTATCGCCTATAAAACGCGCTGAGCGAATGTCTTCAGTGGGCGCGATGTTATCAATTTCCCCGACGACACCCAATTCACCCGATTTTTCTTCTAAAATCGAAATGGTGCTGTGCGTTTTTGGATCCGGCAAATGGCCGGTAGTCGTGGCGAGACGGAAAAAGCCTTCATATTCATCCATTGAAAATTGGTTGAGTACGCGGCCTTTCACAACACCGCTGCCTTGATATTGGGAAGCGGGGGGTTCATTGGTTAACTTGAATTTGTGAATCGTGCTGGCTTCATCGATATCGCTATCATCGCTAAAAAACCACGGTGTTCTCATGGAATGTTGTGAATGCTTAGCTGCGATATACAGGGCAGAGTGGGAAGCATAAACGGCACCGGGTTTGCCCATAATGGTAGTCGCTTGCAAGGGGGCTTCGCCGTTGATATCCGTTGAGATAATCGACAGGAAGTTCATACCGGCCTGTTGTTTAGTGCGATAAAAATTATCACAGTTGGCTAAAAGGGAGTTAGCGTGTTCTGTTTGATCGGCATCACCAGTATGAGAAACCTCTTTAACCGCCGGCAACCATTGGGTAATATCGACTGATTGAATCAGTTTACGATTTGCCGTCTTCAGGGCTTCAATTTGCGCCTTGATCTCTTCGAAATCAATCGGTTTTTGAGCATCATTAGAACAAACCGCGTCGTTCCAATCTTCATCATCGGGCCAATACTTGATGCCAGGAATCTGGGGTTCAGGAAAGATAACGGCCGAATAAATCGCATTGCCAATGCGTCTCGAATTTAAGTACGAGCCAGAAAAACGCAATTCTCGCACCGGTTTGGGTTGTGTCACTTCCGTGATATCAAGCACAGTGATTTTCAATTCACGTCCATCACCGGTAAATTCGCAGTCGTATCCATAAGTGCATTCCGTGTCACCGTAATACGAGGAACTATAGCCATTTTGCCCGATCTCATCCAAAGAGGAGTAAATCAAGGCTCGCTTGTCATGCACAAACAATTTTTTGGGTACCCCTTCAATCTCAACCGCCGCGATTTCAGAAGCTTGTTCCGGCGGCCAAGCATCGAGAATGCGAAACTTGCCATTTGCCAGCATATAAATATAAGCCCCATCATTCTTGACAAAATCGGCTTCATCAACACCAGTCACTTGGACATTGGTTTCCGAATATTCAGTGGCACTGTCACTAGAGGGAGCGCCTGGTGGTGCTGGATCACCCGCAGATACGGATGCGGGGACAGGCCCATAATCAGCATCCCCCCCCTCCCAATAATACCTACCACAAAATCCCCATTGAATGGCGTTTTGGAGTTTAGCATCGACACTTTTTTCCATTTCCTCTATTGCCGTTTCTCTGAATTGAGCAATCAAAGTAGGGCAATTTTCGACGGCTTCCAAGGCCGCTTGTGTTTGAGTTTCCGCGCAGTCAACCATCAGCGGCAAACTCAAACCGGCCGCTGTCGCGATTATAGACAACACCTGTTGTGTTTTGAGTTTCATATCTATATAAGCTCCTGTGTAATTGATAATGAGTTGTATTTAATTCGTTTAGCACTTAGATTGGCTCTAGGGCGTTGATTGGGCACTTTTTTTTTTAACGCAAGAGACGCAAGAGACGCAAAGAGACGCAAAGATTTAGATATTATAAAAAGCGTTTTTTCAAAACAGCCCTTTAACGTAGCCTTTTTCGATAAAAAAGGCCTGGGGCAAAGGCTTGCCCCTACGACGGATGTCTTTTAGGCTTCAGAAAACGCTATAATTCACAAGGATTGTATACAGAATTCAAACCCAGTAGCACCACGATCCAATCCTTTCATATACAATTTCTGTTCTTAACAAATGAGTATAGACTATATTTAGAAATTGTTGTATTCGAGCATCAGTTTTTTGAAATATTCGCAAATTACGAATGGCTTAAAGTCAAAACTCAGTATTTAATTGCTTAGCGTCTTAGCGGCTTTGCGTGAGATTAAAAATACCTCACAGATTGAAATGATTTTTCTAAAATGGTGCGGTTGGAGTGCAAAATTTATTTTGCTTACGCGCGATTGGAGTG
>JAYQWI020001006.1:0-6899 GCA_035871815.2 Candidatus Parabeggiatoa communis | reverse complement strand
CTGTATTTCACGCTAAAGGTGAAACGCTGATTTTTTAGATAACGACAAGGATTGTTTATAAATAAAGGATTAGATCGTGGTGATGCCTAATTTCTTATCCTTTTTTATAAGCAATTCTTGTCGTTATACTATAAAATAACCATTTCAAATAAGACTTTGCTACAATTGGATTTTTTAATCAATGCGGATAATGTGGGCATTACCACAATCTAATCCGCATCGAATAAACAATCCTTGTTCTAAGCCGATAACTGATTTATTAATGGGGATAAAAAACCATGTCTTTACAACTTGAACGACACCCAGCGGCAGGTTTTGAAAGGATGCCGCCCCCTAAGCCACCCTCCCATCACTTGTATCATGAGCTGCCTTTTGAAGGGTGGGCAGATGAAAATTTAGAAACGTCGTTCGTTTCAGCATTCGATGACGCTTGTGCTTTAATGCCAACCCAAGATGATCTACCTAGTTGCGATGGAGTCCCAATGGAAACAGAACGCCATAAAAAACAGATGGATTTACTCGTTGATTCGCTCGCGCCTTGGTTAGGTGAACGGGGTTATGTGGGCGGTAACATGTTCGTCTATTTTAGCCTGAAACAACTCAAAAATGAGGACTTTAAAGGCCCAGATGTCTTTGTCACTTTAGGCTTAGGAAATAGAGAACGCAAAAGTTGGGTAATTTGGCAAGAAGGTAAAAGTCCAGATGTGGTGATAGAGTTGTTATCTGAAAGCACGGCTAAAAAGGATAAAACGACCAAAAAAGACGTTTACCAAAATCAACTGAAAGTCTCGGAATATTTTTGGTTTGACCCCTTTAATCCGACTGATTTCCACGGCTTTAGAATGATTGGGAGGCTTTATCAAGAATTGCCCTTGAAAAATGACTGTTTTACCAGTCAATCCTTGGGATTGAAATTGCTCCTTTGGCATGGCTTCTACAAAAATATTGAGACGACATGGCTACGCTGGGCTACCCTAGATGGTGATTTACTCTTATTACCGGAGGAAATCGAAGCTCAACGCGCTGATGCCGAGGCCCAACGCGCCGATCAAGAACGACAACAAAAAGAACAAGCACAAGAGCGTGCTGAGCGACTTGCTCAAATACTCCGAGAACAGGGTATCGATCCGGATCAATTGTCGTGAAGAGGTGATCGTTTCGGCCCAAACCTGACAGGTTTTCAAAACCTGTCAGGTTTTTTAAGTTTTAGATTATCAAGATAAAAAAATAGAATAATGGAATCAATCATGTCACAACCCCACTGTTTTCATTGCGGTTTACCCGTACCGAATAAAATGAATCTATTCGTCACGATTAATGGACAACCCCAACCGATGTGTTGTCCGGGTTGTCAGGCCGTCGCACAAGCCATTGTCAATGCTAAACTAGAAAGCTTCTATCAATACCGCACTGAGAATGCCCCCACTGGACAACCACTCGTCCCAGAATTTATTCAAAAAACAACCGTTTATGATAACCCCGCCATTCAAAAACGCTTTGTGCGTTATGAAGATGAACAAATACGTGAAGCCGCTTTAATATTAGAAGGTATCACCTGTGCGGCCTGTATCTGGTTAAATGAGCGTCATTTACGCACCTTACCCGGCATACTCGATGTACAAATCAATTATTCAACGCATCGCGCCCGTGTTCGCTGGGATGATTCGCGTATTCAACTCAGTGAAATTCTACAAGCCGTCAGTCAAATTGGCTATATTGCCCACCCTTATGATCCCGCCCGTCAACAGGCCGTTCTTGAACGTGAACGCAAGCAACAATTGCGTCGTATTGGCATAGCCGGCGTATTAGGGATGCAAATCATGATGTTTTCAATCGCCTTATACGCAGGCGCTTGGTACGGCATGGCTCCCGAATTTAAACAGCTATTTGACGGGGTGAATCTCATACTCACCCTACCCATCCTGTTTTACAGCGCCCAACCCTTTTTTAAAAGTGCTTGGCGCGATATCACTCACAAACAAATAGGCATGGATGTGCCCGTCGCCCTAGCCATCAGCCTCGCCTTCATCGGCAGCCTCTATTCAGTTATCAGTTATCAGTTATCAGTTATCACTCAAGGGCAAGTTTATTTTGATTCCATAGCCATGTTTGTGTTTTTTCTATTAACCGGACGCTATTTTGAACTGCGAGCCAGACAACGTAGTGCAGAAGCCGCAGAAAGCTTAGTCCATTCCGTACCCAGCATGGCCACACGTTTACGCCAAACCGAAAACGGGATTGAAGAAGAATTAGTCCTCGTCGCCGATTTAGCCGTCGGTGATAAAGTACTGATTCGCCCCGGTGACAATATTCCCGCCGATGGCACCCTCATCGAAGGCCAATCCAGCATCGATGAATCCCTACTCACCGGTGAAAGTCACCCCATCAGCAAAACGGTAGGGCAACCCATTATTGCCGGCAGTATCAATATTGAGAACCCCTTGCAAATGCAAGTAGACAAAATCGGCACCGATACCGTCTTATCCCATATCTTACGTTTATTGGAACGCGCCCAAACCGAAAAACCCGCCATCACACAATTAGCCGATCACGTCGCCTCATGGTTTGTACTCGGCGTATTACTCTTAGCTTTAGGCGTAGCCCTCTACTGGTGGCAGATCAACCCCGAAGCGTGGTTAACGATTACCCTATCCGTCTTAGTCGTCACCTGCCCCTGCGCCCTATCGCTGGCAACCCCAACCGCCATGACAAAAGCCACCAGTAGCTTAACGCAAATCGGCTTACTCACCACTCGTGGACAAGCCTTAGAAGGTTTAGCACGCGCCACCCACTTTGTCTTTGACAAAACCGGCACCTTAACAAAAGGCCAATTACGTGTATTAAGCACCCACACCTTTACCCCTTTAAATCAAACCGACTGTCTACACTATGCCGTCACCTTAGAACAGCATTCTGAACATCCCATAGCACGCGCACTGGAAAACGAAATCACCAAAATCCCCCCAATTCCAAAGGAAGGCATGATTGCGACAGCAATCAGTAACCACCCAGGGGCCGGAATGCAAGGTGAGATTAACGGCACAGCTTATTTTATCGGCACACCCGCATTCATTACTGACAAAACAGGATTCAAACTTGAAGCCGCGCGTTTAAAAACGCTTCAACAAGAAGGCAATACCTTAGTCTTACTCGCCAATACGCAATCGCTTCTAGCCGCCTTTCAATTAGGTGACGAAATTCGCCACGGCGCACGAGAACTCATTCAAGCCCTACAACAACAAGGCAAATCCGTCAGTTTATTAAGCGGGGACCAAAGCCACGCCGTACAGCGCGTCGCCACAGCAGTCGGGATAAAAACAAGCCATGCCGCCCTCACCCCAGAAGGTAAAGTACAACACATAAAAGCCTTACAAGCGGAAGGAGAAATCATCGCCATGATAGGCGACGGTGTCAACGACGCACCCGTATTAGCCCAAGCCCAAGTCTCCATCGCCATGGGCAGCGGAACCCAAATCGCCCGCGCCAGTGCCGACATGATTCTATTAACCGAACAACTGCCCAACCTATTAATCGGCATCAACACCGCCCATCAAACCCTCAACATTATTCGTCAAAACATCATCTGGGCAATAGGTTATAACAGCCTCGCCTTACCCGCCGCAGCAATCGGATGGATAGCCCCCTGGATGGCCGCCATAGGCATGTCTTGTAGCTCCCTATTAGTCGTCGCCAATGCCCTGCGAATCCAATCTCCCAAACCTAACTACAAGGATTGTATATGAAAAAAGGATTTAAACGGGGTGGATTGATACAATGAGAATTTCCCAAAAATAATATTGCGGATTTTTTGCGCCTTGAAAATTCATAAGAATCGGGTCATTTCACAAGTCACAAAATATCAGTAGTTCGAAAAGACGCATAAAAAAATGATCATACCAATAAATCTTGAAGGCACGATTGTCGTTGCATCATCAAGCTTGTCATATTCCGCCTCAGCTAACGCGGTTTCATTTTTATAGTTTTGTTCAATAATTTTTTTTATTATAACGGATGATCGGGTCGGGCGAACACGCAAGGGCGGCCCCATAATATTTGAGTTGGCGTAGGTTTGATAACGAAAAATTCCACAATATTCATAGGTGATGCCCTTGCGTGTTGGCCATTTTAAATGCTGGTGTCCCCAAAATCCGTTACAATCAGGGATTCTCTAATGGATTTTTTCATGTTATAACGCCTTACCACCTATCAGCTTGTCAAAAGTACTTAGAAGAAGGGATTGTTTCCATTGTAGAGATGCGATGCCTCGCGTCTCTGTTTCTAGACGAGCCCGAGCATGAGACGCTTCGCGGCGCAAATCTACGAAAACGGATAGGTGGTAAGGTTATAACTCCACTTAGCTTGAGAATAAGAAAAGAGTTGTAACTATTTGAATAATAAAGTCGATTTAAAATTAGGCAGCCGAATTTTATATTAAATTCCATTTGCATACGAATAAGAATTTTGCATACGAATAAAAATTATGACCAATAAGGTATATATTTTGCGTATCTCCTTGAGCTATTTTTAGCTGCATTTAATCGGATCATTTTCTTTTCAAGCGTTGCTGTAATGGTTCGGCTAACAGCATCTATGCTGGCTTTAGACTCTGAAATCCCCAAACGTTCACGAAAAGATTGGTTAGTCATCATTTCACCCATCACATATTTCAAGCAACAATGTTGATAACAAGCTTGAATTCTTTCTGATTTATTCATATCATCAAACGACTTTCGAGCCTGCAGACTGACAATCGTTCGAGTTTCCCCCACGCGAATATCCAATGCCGGCAGTTTATCCGCTTCAATTTCAATCAGTGCTTTATCAATGCCACTGCCCTTTTCCTCGCAAATATGCAATCGGCGCATTAAATCTGCCAATTTTTCATTGCGAGACTGGTACTCATCAATAAAACGATCCGGCGTAATAATTGGCTTTCCAGGATTACTGATTTCAATGCGGTTGTCATAAATTTCAATCATGACATTATTGCCACGAGATTCAAAATCTTGGTGAATCAGCGCATTAGCCACCAGTTCTCGAATTGCTAACTTTGGATATTGATGCACTTGTTTTCGTAATGCTTCCTCAATCACCTCATGGGTTGGAATTTGCCCCATAACATATTGAATCAAGGACTTAAAAGCGACAGCATATCCCTTAATGCCGGTAATATCTCTAATGGTTTGGAGCTTACTATTGCCATCATAGACAACCAAACGCACCGCCTTACGCGCAAGCCATTCAAAATCATTTAAGTTTTTCGCAAATAAAATCGCACCCAAATTGGTAATGCTATAATATATATCGTCTTTAATCACCAATTTTTCACGATTTAACCTATCAAGTATTGCCTGTTGTGTTTTTGGCAAAGGAATATTAATCAAATCAAAATAACTTTGTACATCCAGCAAAGACAGCACTTCATCACTGGTAATATTTTGAATAGCCCGCTGAAATTCAAAAACAGGCTTACCCTCTTCAAAAATACGCTGAAGCTGATCTGGACTCATGGGAACCAATTCTTCACCAGAACGCATAAAATACGCCCCTTCAAAATGTAAAGCTGTGCCACGAGGGCGAGCGGGAATATTGAGCACCAAGACTCTTTTATTACAATCTTGTAATTCGACAATATCTACCCGAATACGCAGTTTTTCCAATATTTGAGATTTTATAGCGCCAGTATCTTTAAATACCTGAGTACCTATTATTTTTCGTTGTTCATTCACCCCGAAAACCAATTGACCTCCCCCTTCATTGGCAAATGCAACGCAATATTTCATGAGCTTTTTGCTATCATACTGTGTTTTGGCTTCTTTATATTCAATATGCTCATTTTCGGGAGACTGAAGTAATTTCTTTAATTCATCAAGGTTCATTTTTATTATTTAAGTAATTACAAAATAAATGATTTATTTTGCTGTTGCAAATTATCATTTCGTCATATCGAAATAAATGAGTCAGGTAGGGTGGGGAAACTGACCTCGTTCCCAACCTCTGGTTCAATACCATTAAGCGAATGGCACTGGCAAAACCGAATTGCGGCTAAATACCCATACAATAAGTCAATAAAATAAAATAAATCAGCTTTGCCTAAGGCACAAAAGCATTTCGAGTACTCTTGCGTCTTTTGCGTCTTTTGCGTCTTTTGCGTTTATTTTATTGAAATGAGTGTTATGGCGACAATCTAAAATCTAATTGCCGCCAAGCTTCATAAAGAATCACAACGACAGCGTTAGCTAAATTCATGCTCCGACTCCCTGGCTGCATAGGAATCCGTATCACCTGTTCTGGTGGTAAGCTGTCAAGTACAGTCAGTGGTAAACCTCGCGTTTCAGGGCCAAATAAAAACGCATCACCGGCCTGATAACGTTGATCAGCGTAACAGGTTTTCCCTTTAGTTGAACAAGCAAATAAACGGGCCGGTTGCACAGTTTCTAAAAACGCGCTAAGAGACTCATGTTCTTGAAAACGCGCCAATTCATGATAATCTAATCCAGCACGCCTCAATTTTTTATCATCTAATTCAAAGCCCAAAGGATGAATCAAATGCAATAACACACCCGTATTCGCACACTGTCGAATAATGTTACCCGTATTGGGTGGAATTTCAGGTTCGTAAAGTACACAATGAAACATAATTTCAGTTTTCAGTTATCAGTTATCAGTTTTAAAATCCCTAACTTCAAACACATCGTTTCACACAGTGTTGTATGTCATTATATCTTATACTACCAAAACAAGGTTTCTTTTGATACTCATTAGCCAACATGTAGGCCAATATTTGTGCTAATCCCGTTTCGATAGAAAAAACGGCCTGTTTTGACAAATTGATTGGCGATCAAACAAACTGAGTACAACGAATGACTGGCCGATAAACGAATTTAAAAACATAATGA
>JAYQWI020001005.1:0-5958 GCA_035871815.2 Candidatus Parabeggiatoa communis | reverse complement strand
TACAATCGCTAAGAAGGAAGATATCTCTTCGGATCCCCCTAAAATATGATGTAAGACAAGACATTCTTTTTCATTAATTTCATACTTTCCCCAGTATGCTCTAAAAGTGGGTATTTTTTTCTTAGCCTCTTTTGTAACCTTCATGGGGGATTTTTCTAATGCCTCATCTGTATATTCTCCAGATACTTGAGCAACAACAATATTGTTAGACTCATATATAAGAATACCTTTAGGCTCTTTAAAAGTAGGAACTATATCTCCATTAGAATAAATAGTTTCTACAGAAATCAATTTCCATACACCTATAAATTTTTCTTTTACCACACTATTATCCTATTTTTTTCAAGGTATGGTCAACATCATCTTGACCGTAGAGAGTTATTTTTAAAAAACATTAGAAGCTGTTGGTCAATCCATATGTGGCAAAAAAATATTAGAATTGATAGGTATATGGACTTATAATTATAAAAATCAACTGAGAACTCCGGAAAACTTTTTGGCGTTTAATATTTTCAAAGACTTATCTTGAGTTCCGCTCACCATAAATCAATGGTTTACAGAGTTTTCCGGAGTTTTCAGAAAAATCAATAAAAATCACATTCTAAAGACTATGAGGTTTTGACTTGTCACAGTCAAGCCATGCTCCAAATAATTTTAATTTAATCATTTTTTTGCTTTGGCGTTCAGCCTAATTGGTGGATTAGACATTATACCGATTAAATATAAGTGCTTGATTTCATTGTTTTTCAAAGAGAAATTTTAATAAAATCAATAAAGTGGTGTTAAATCGGTATAAACTCTATTGACCAACAGTTTCAGAGTTATACTCTGAACGTTCAAGTTTTCGGATTTAATACCTGCCAGGTTTTGAAAACCTGGCAGGTCTGGCGAACGTTTTTAGTATATTCTTAATAATCCGAAAACTTGAACGTTTGAAGTATATATCTGCCTTCCTGTATGATACTCAATGTTTCTGATTATAACCTTTTCTGTTGATAGCCAATCTAAATGTCGGGTGGACAAAGTTTTGCCCACCATTAAATTTCATTCATGGATGAGACTGGGCAAAAAAAACTGCCCCCCCGTAAGACATTGAATTTATTGATCCACAGAAAACGTTAGAATCAGCAATGTTTTAAGATTATTCTGCACACACACAATTGAGTATCAATTCATTTGCGAAGCACTATAGTTATTAGGCTTCTGCTATTCGACACCCGTTAGTCATACCAGCGTTCATAAATACTTTCGACATAACAACCTTTTTGTAAAAAGTCCTTATCTTTTTTTGTCAGAATCAAACTATCCCCTGTCAACTTCAATCCCCTTTCTTCTATAGGCTCACTGCTCTGCTTTGAACCTCCTAAAAAATAATGACGTACAAGTTGTGCTTCTTCGTCAATTTCATAACGACTCCAGTAAGCCCGAAATGGTCTCTTTCTAATTTCATCCGGTGCCTTAATTGGAGATATATCTAAAACCCTATCAGAAAGGCTTCCCTCTATCAAAACCGCTGTGATGTTGTTAGCTGTATATATCCTGATACCTTGAAAAGGAGAGTTCAACGTATCCAATATTGTACCATCAGCGAAATAGTTTTTCATACCAATCAATTTCCAGGTACCCAAAATTTCTTCTTTCTCTTCTTTCATTTTCTGACCGTTTTTGAGATGCATTTATGACACAAAGTTTCCCTTGAAACTTTCAAATTTTTTTCCCTATAGCAATAATTATTGGAGTTTCCAAATAAATACCTTTATTTGTAGATAGTTGAGAGACTGCTTCCTCGTGTTCTTCAATGAACTGGTTAAGATATTTTTGCTCCAATCTTTCTAAAGGAATACGAAATCCACTATTTTTTATAATATCTATCCATTCTTTTGCTGACGGGATATAATAGCTACCTTGTTTGATAAAAACTTTAATATCATGTAATCCTACACTCTCTAGTAAAATTTGGCAATCATCTTTTTTATTCAGACGATATAATGGAGAGGGAGAATATATTTTTACCCCATAGGAACGAAGGCTAGATTCAAACATAGACATCATAGGCTCTAAGATTCCTTTACCAAAAGTTGAAAATGCCACCCTCCCTCCTTTCTTAGTGACTCTTTTCCATTCACGAAGACATTGGGGAATATCTCGCATTATATAAATACCAGAGGAGCATAAGGTCACATCAAAACTTTCATCTTCAAAATCAAGCTTTTCTGAATGAGTTTGAATAAATTCAATATTATTAATAGCTGCTTGGGTAGCATTATATTTAGCTTTTTGAAGCATCCCTTCAGAGATATCTACAGCGGTCACAAAACCAGCCGGTAAAACAGCAGGTGCTGATAAAATGGCTGCTTTACCGGTTCCTGTTGCAACGTCAAGCACTTTTTGAGGAGTTCTTAGAGCTAAATTTTTAATTAAAAACTCAGCACTGTATTTAAGAAATTTTAAAGGCTCTCCATCATATCCCGATGCAGCTTGAGTAAAAGATTTAGCAACTACAGATGTTTGAATAATGGAATTCGGTTCTGTAAAAGTTTGCATTATTTTACTTTACCCTTCAATTTTGCCATTATTTTATTATGTGTTTTTCTCATCGAAAATAGCGACAACCCGACTCCATGCCGCATCCGCTCCCTTAAGTTTTATGGGAAAGCAAGAAAGTTTAAAACCAACAGGACGAGGCAAAGACCGTAAATTAGTCAAACGTTCAATTTGTATATATTCCTTATCACGTCCATAAAAGTGAGCCGGCCAAAGAACACTATTATCACCCGTCTCGGTGTATTTTTGTAACATATTAGTAAATGGTGGATCGAAACTAAACGTGTCCATACCAATCACATGAACACCCTGCTCTACAAGCCACGCAACCGCTTCTTTACTAATGGCTCTATACTGCGTGAAATATTCCCGTGTACCGACTTTGGCATCTGCCCCGGTAGCAATTAGTACAATATCATTTTCTTTTATGGTATAACCGATATCTTGTAATTTGTTCTGTATCTCTACCGCTTTAATGGGCGGAGAATCATACGGTTCATTGCTGAAATCAAGCAATACTCCCTCACCGTAACACCAAGACAAAGGTACATCATCAATTGTACGGGGAATGGTACTTGTTCCATCCCGCCAACCATAATGATAAGGTGCATCCAGATGGGTTCCTGTATGGGTCGTGAGCTTGTAGATCATTAATGAAAGCCCCATGCCATCAGGGAAGTCACGATAAGTAATACGACGTTGAAATAATGCCAGGACACGCAACCATATACGATGCAATCGTCCGGAAGCGTGAAAAATAAAAAAACTTTTTCCAAGAAGATCAGCACCTTGTTGATGATCAAGTATTTTTTGCTCAACAGGTTCAGGTTCCCATTCTTTAGGATCGATTGCTACGCTTAAATCAATAAATACAGGAGATTTATCCATGAATAAAATCCTAGTTGTATTCCAATAGTGGTAAATTTTCCAGGTCGAACTGAAGACACAAGGAATGAGGATTTAATAATTTCCAAAACTTGCATGTCCAAACCTGCCAGGTTTTAAAAACCTGGCAGGTTTCATTTCGGATTTTATTAAATCCTCATTCCAAGGCTTTTTCTATCACTAATTTTTTTGGTAAATAGTCCCCTTAGTAATTACCCAACCCACCACACACGTTCAGAGCTTGAGCCGTTACACCGGCGGCATGAGGTGAGGTTAAATATGCAACCATCTCCGCGACTTCTGAAGGCTCAATATAACGACCAAGTGGAACACGTTCTTCAATACGACGCTTGGCTTCGTCAACATCTGTGTTCCAGATATTCGCATAAAATTTACGAACCTTTTGTGCCATTTTAGATTCAACGAATCCAGGACAAACAGCATTCACGGTAATCAGTGATCGGTTTTTGGCCAACTCTAATCCCAGTGCCTTGGTCATCCCAATGAGACCATGCTTAGATGCACTATAGGGCACAGCATGAATGACACCTTGTTTACCGCCAGTTGACGCGATATTAATAATTCTACCTCCAGCTGGTATCAACTTATGTCTTAGAGCATCCCGCGTTACAAAAAAAGCACCATTCAGATTGGTGTTGATGACATTGAGCCACAGTTCATTTTCAAGTTCCGCAGTAACCCCCCCACCTGAAACACCAGCACAGTTCACTAACACGTTGATAACTGCTTTTTCAACCACCAATGTTTCAAATAGCTTAGCTACCGGTTCATGGTCAGCAACATCACAAGTTTTGAAATTAATCTGTTGATTGGGGTATTTTCCCCTCAAATGAGTGACAACTTGTTCGAGTTTTTCCTGGGTGCGGCTAACAAGAATCAGATCATAATTTTCTTCACAAAGTCGTGTCGCAATAGCTTGACCAATATCCCCGGAAGCACCAGTAATCAATGCTGTTTTTGTCATACTTAATTTTTCCTTTTTAATTACAATGTTTTTTTGTCTAAGGAATGAATACAAAATAACTTCCCCATAACCTCCCCCAGCCCCTCCAAAGTCAAGGAGGGGAGTTCCCCCTCCTTGCTAAGGAGGGGGCTAGGGGGTGGTTAACATAAAACCGGGAAGTTATTTCGTGACCATTCCTAACAGATGTTGCTTGCAAGCCTCAAGAGTCATCAAGCTATTTTTTTCAATAGCTTGAGAAATGTTTTCCTTGTGAGATTCAATATTATCATTACCAAAAACACGCTGACAGGCTTCCGGGTCAATCTGAATTTCATGTGAAGCAATAATATTTGTCCCTTCAGGTACACTCTGTAGCACCCAAGCACCACGATGGAGTTTAAGAACCGGCGGGGGTTCTGGCTGAAAATATTCAATAGAAAAAATGTTGTCCCGACATATACGAATGCTGCGAAAACGTTCTTTACCATGCGGTGTTGAGACGTTCATTACAAATTCTTGGTATCCTCCTTCATTGTAAAGCAAATCAACGGCATCACAATGGGGAAGAAGGTTTGGCCAAGATTCTACTTCTGCAAGTAATTGATAAATATCAGCAATAGGGGCAGCAATCGTTTGACTAGAGCTAAAGGCATGCCTTAATGGTGCCTTTTCTTGAGCATTTTCTTCAACAAAAACTTTGGTTCGAGCTAGGTCTCTCCAAGCATTATTTTCAATAGCACGCAGCATAAAGTCAGTGGCCTCTTCCCTAGTATGAACGCCTTCTATGAGTCCTTCTACATTTCCTTTAATGACAAAATGATGTTCAATAAGCAAAAGGGAACTACCTGATTCAAGAGGAATGACACGCCAGTGACCATGCATTGATTCTACAAGTGGCATAGGGGTAAGTATCTCAAAATCAATACCGAAAATTTCAGGAAAAAATTTTCGGTGAGATAGCCATGTCGTATCCACATCGTCGATTTTTGCCGTGATGCGAACGATTTCGTGTTGCTCTCCTTTTCCAACAATAGAAACCTCACGAGCAAGTTCAAACAGACCTACCCAACGCTGAACATCAGATATGATCTGATAAATCTTATTTGCCGGCGCGTGACATGTGACAGTATGTGATGTTGTTTTCATAATTGACAAGTTATAGCGGTTTGCATAGGGAGCGATTAAAAGTGCATGGTTTTTTCATTATTTGGTACGTCTTTGTACATCACTGTTAGCTTCTTTCCAAACAATTCCTAATTAGTCATGCTTAGACTAAGCATGATTTATGCTAGGAGTCTGTCTGACTTAAAAATGTTCTTTATTTAAATATTATGCTAATGAAAAATGCAAATTTTGTACCTTATGTACTGAAAGCTAAAAAAAAACCTAATATAGAAAGGCATTTAATTCCTTATATTTCCTTATATTAATATAGTATGGTTAATTAATTTTCATTATTAACTTATTAATTATCAAACAGTTATGAAGTCATACAGACTGTTCCTATAAATCTACTCAAAACGATTCATAAGTAATTCGCTCTCTGTTGATAGTTCTTCAGGAAC
>JAYQWI020001004.1:0-5772 GCA_035871815.2 Candidatus Parabeggiatoa communis | reverse complement strand
TCCCAGATTTTAAAACAATAAATAAATGGAAGCACTTAAATTCATCTTTGAGAAGAATTTCGTTAATTAATTTAAAAAAGACTAGCGGTGGTTCAAGTTCAAATCCAAGTGTTATATCTGCTTATGCAAAAAATGATAAAGTTTTATTGTTAAAACAAATTGAATTAATAAAACCAAACATCATTTTTGCATTGTCAACGCATGATATTTTAATTTGGTTACTTGACTTAGCTATTTCTTCAGATAGACCAAATAATTCACCTTATTATTGTAAAAACAACGATATTTGGATTATTCCATGGAAACATGCGTCGTTGAGAGGAAATATTGAAAAACACTACAATGAGTTAAAGATATTTGTGCACAAAAGCACAGAATTTGTTAATTTTCTTAATTCGTAATATCAGCTAACAATTCAATCAACCTGACGTTTACTGCGGCTTCGCCTTCGTAAACGCAGCTTATCTCTGTCGTTAT
Organism: Candidatus Parabeggiatoa communis; assembly: GCA_035871815.2. Classification (GTDB taxonomy): domain Bacteria; phylum Pseudomonadota; class Gammaproteobacteria; order Beggiatoales; family Beggiatoaceae; genus Parabeggiatoa; species Parabeggiatoa communis. The sequence goes on along the minus strand of JAYQWI020001004.1, from coordinate 5,295 downwards.
CCTGATAAAACGCTCTCCCCTACTACGCTTCGTTCAAGTCGCTGCGGGCAGTTGTCACTCAGGATAACCAAGCGTTCTCGCTACCAATTAACGTCCATATTAAATGCCGCTGAACATAGGCATTATGTGAAAAAATCGCGCTTTAGCTCAACAAGACGTATAATCGCCTCAATATAACAAATAAAGTGGTCATTAATGAAAGCAGTAGAACTCTTTGCTGGTATTGGTGGTTTTCGCATAGCCTGTGATGAATTAGGGATAGAGACCATTTGGGCAAATGATATCGACTCGAAAGCCTCAAAAGTTTACAGAAATCAATTTGGTGCTGATGTACACAAAGAGGGAGATATAGCGAAGTTTATTGATGACATTCCCCCTCATGATATTTTAACGGGCGGATTTCCTTGTCAGCCATTTTCAAGTGCAGGAAAAAAATTAGGGATAGAGGATGAGAGAGGGACACTTTTTGAAAAAATTGTAAACATCCTAACTAAAAAAAGACCAAAATATTTCGTCCTCGAAAATGTTAAAAGACTGCTTTCCATGGATAAAGGGGCACACTTTGCCACAATACTTGAGGCGCTATCTCGCCTTGATTATTTAGTTGAATGGCGTCTTTTGAATGCGATTCATTTTGGTTTACCACAAAATAGAGAAAGAATAGTCATCATTGGGCATCTAAAACTTACCCCAAGATCATATTTATGTACAAACGATGATCTGGCTGAACTGTCTGATAGGGAACTCTCCAATATTGTCCATTTTGACAGATGGAAAGAAATAGAAAATCATTCTTCCCAGTTTTCAAACTGGGGGATGGCATTGCCCAATGGCAAATTTTGCCAGGCAAAAATAGAGTTATTCTCAGAAAAAAAAACAACTGTCAAACTGAAATCTTTTTTAGAAAACTCACCTGATGAGAGTTTCTTCTTTACAAAAGAGACCTTAGAAAGAATAAAAAAGAGTGAAAAAGTGAATCGCTTCATCAATGGCGTAGAAATACTGTATAACCAAAAGGGAGGAGCCCGAATGGGGTATTCCATCTTTGGCACTTCTGGCGTTGCACCGACATTAACCTCTACAACAAGCCGGCATTACGAACGTTATCAGCTAGGAAATGAATTTAGAAGACTGACAAATATTGAATATGCACGCATTCAAGGTTTCCCCGACAATCATTGCAAGATTGTCACAGCTTATGATCAATATCCATTATTTGGCAATGCCGTCCCCCCTCCGATGGTCAAGTGGGTGATAGATCGAACAATTAATGGAAAGTACGTGAACCTAGATTGCGCGACAACTCAGCTGGAACTTTTATGATATCTAGACAAGAATTAAGAATTAATTGGGGTCAGGGTAAAATTAATTCTAACTAAACTTTGCAGCCTTTGTCTCAAGCCGTGCGGTTGAAGAGCGGTATTATCCTAATGAAACGTTTCGCCTTACTGCGCTTAGTCCAAGTCGCTCAGGGCGGGTGGAACGATGGATAACCAAGCGTTCTCGCTACCAATTAACGTCCATGGAAAATGCCGCTCAATTTGGGGAGTTAGACCGGAAAATATATGAATACATCAAAATTAAGTGAAGTAAAAAAGCTATATGAAGAATCTGCTGACTCATATAACAAGATGATGGATATAGAAATTAAACTACCTATCTACTCAGATACACTTTCCAGACTAGCTAACCGAATTAATAGTCTATCAGGATCACTCGTAGATACATCTTGTGGCACTGGTCATATGCTGGATTTTTACCACTCAAACTATGATGCTAGTCGATCACTAATTGGTATTGATTTATCAAAACGTATGGTTGATATTGCCAGTAAAAAATTAGGTAATAATGCTATAATATTGGTAGGTGATATGTGTGATATGAGCTTGATTTCTCCATGCTCTTCAGCAGCCATCATAAGTTTTTTTGCAATACACCACCTTGATCCCACTAACGTTGTCAAAGCTTTTAAAGAATGGAATCGAAGTCTGTGTGCTGAGGGGCAATTAGTAATTGCAGCTTGGGAAGGTTCTGGTTTTATTGACTATGGTGAAGATTCAAATATAGTTGCATCAAAATATACCCAAAATAAGCTCACGTCCTGGGTTTCAGATACTGGATTTGTTGTAGATGAGTGTAAAGTAGAGCTAATAGAAGAGATGTCAATGAATGCCATTTACCTAGAAGCCACTAAAAAATAAATGGTATAATAAAATGATTAACCGGAATTTTTCGTTGCGCTCAAAATCCGGTTATCACAGCGTTATCCTGATGAAATGCTCCGCCCTTCTTCGCTTTGCTCAAGTTGATACAGTCTTGCTACTCTCAGGACACCAAGCATTGGAACGGACAATTTACGTCCATGGAAGGTGGCACCAAATATCTGGCACTAGGCCAGAAAGATAGAAAGACAATGACTAATCAAAACAAAACTCTCCCGACCAAAAGTGTTCAAAAAATACAAAAGGGTGCAAAGGATAACTCTGGCAACATAGTCAAGAGGGTGCTGGCACTTGGTAATGAATATGTAATTTATGAAATAGAAAATGAAGATATTAATAATCAATTGCGTGTATACATAGATGGGCATACAGATGAAAGCGAAAATAAACTGACCTACAGATTCACTCAAGTAAAGCAGAACTTCATAAAGGCTAAAGGCTTGCTGTATAGATCAGCAAATTTTGGAATGATGAAAAATCGCATTGCTCATGCTCTTGCATCTGCCCTATACTCTGATGATATTGATGGCAATGGAGAATTTGAAAAACTGATTGAAGAAATTGATCGTGAGTATAAACAATCTACAGTAAATAGAATTTTATATATTATTCCATCTATCCTTGTGGTTATTGTTTTGTTTCTTTTGATGTGGTGGAAATCAGACTGGTATACAAATAATAAGGTATACTGGGAATTGCTTTGTATTTCATTTGGCTCAGCAATAGGCGGTACTCTTTCTGTCCTATCTGGTATTAAGCAATACAATTTTGAAGAACATCTAAATTGGTACCATTATATGTCAATTGGTACAGAAAGAATCCTTTTAGCCATTATTGCGGGGGGTATTGCATACATTGGAATTAAGGCTGGAATATTATTTAACAACATGGAACGTAATTGCTGGCAATTGTTAGCAATAGTGACTGTTGCAGGTTTTTCTGAAACTTTTATTCCGGGTTTTTTAAGCAAAATCTCGAAACAAAATAAAGAATAGATTGTGATCAGAGCGAAATAGTTGGGGTCAGAGTAAATTAATCAATTCTAACTAAGCCTTGCTCCCGACCTATCGGGGGCTCAAGAACGGTGTTATCCTGATGAACCGTTCCACCCTTCTTCGCTTCGTCCAAGTCGTTATGGGCTGTTGTCACTTCAATTAAGGTTACTCGGCCCCCAATTATTCATTATAAAATATAAAAAGTATCTTGAAATCAATCAAGTATACCTATTTATTTTAAAGATGAAAAAACAGAAAGGTACATGATGCTAGATTTAATAAACGAATTATATATCCATTTCAATGCAACAGGCAGAAAGTTTTTGTCTACCAAAGAGTATATTGATTCTTCTTCAAAATATTCAGAATCGGTTAGAGAAAGACACTCGTCTTATGGCCGATTTGAAAATCTTACATGGCGAAGAGTAGAGGAAGAACTTTCTCATTTATCAGAAGCAGAGGACAGTATTTTATTTCCATCAGGAATGAATGCGATATTTAGTATAATAATGGTTTTTTTAAAAGCAAATGATGTATTAATAATAAATAAGCCTATATATGCAGAAACCCCTAGCTTGTTTGCAAAATTATCAGACAAAATCGGATTTAAAATTATCACCATATCTTGTATTGATCAGGATGCTTTAATAGAAAAGATAGAAAAGAATGCCAATAATTTAAAGATGGTTTTTTTAGAAATTCCGACAAATCCTTATTTATTTTTTATAGACATTGAAAGAGTTCGCAAGGTTTTACATGAGGATACACTGTTAGTTGCAGATAGTTCGTTAGCTTCTCCAGTTGATTTTTCTCCCATCAAGTATGGAGCGGATTTAGTCGCTATTAGTTGTTCTAAATATCTTAGTGGCCATGATGACTTTATATTAGGACATGTGGCAGGACGTACTGAATTAATATTGAAACTAAAGGTATTCCGAGATTTTACGGGTAACATACCAGGGGTAATGGAGTCATACCTTTTAAGTAGAAGCCTGAAAACGTTAGTATTAAGGATGAAATATATAAATAGTCTTGGGCTAAAGATTGCTCAGTTTTTAACAACACAACCAAAAATTGAACAGGTATATTATACCGGCGTGGAAGATCATCCTCATTACGAGATCGCGAAAAAGTATGTGAAAGGGTACGGAGGGTTGATATTCTTTGTATTAGATGCTGATAATAAACAGACACAGCAGTTTATTTATAACTTGAAAATTCCTAAAATAACCTCCAATTTTGGAACACCCTATTCAATCGTGGAACAGGTAGCATACAGCATGTCAGATCCAAAAATATTTGAAAATACCGAGCCATTTCCAGATAATCTCGTGAGGTTATCTGTAGGATTTTTAGACAATGCCGATGAGATTATAAATGATTTGGAGCAAGCTCTGTTAAAGATGTAGAAGCGTAGGGTGCGTCCTACGCACCTCTTTCAAAAACGCATTCATAATAGAGAGTGGGTAGAACGAAGCGCAACGAAGTAACTTCGCTACCCTCATCAACCACAACGTCTAACCAAAAATAATAAGTGGGGTCAGAGTAAAATCAATTGATTTTTATTGATTTAATCATAAAGCGGGCTCAAATTCAAAAACAAGAAAAAGTCTAACTTTGCGTTGAAGGCGACACGAAAAAAGCCGCGTGGCTGAAGAGCGTTGTTATCCTGATAAAACGCTCTCCCCTACTACGCTTCGTTCAAGTCGCTCCGGGCGGTTGTCGCTCAGGATAACTAGGTGTTCTCGCTACCAATTAACGTCCATGTGAAATACCGCTCAACAGTGAGCATTATATATAAAAGGAGAATTATCAATCAAATGTGGGATGAGTGTCAAACCCGCGACGAAGAAAAACGAAAGCCATTTAATGCCGAAAGCACTGACGACTACGCTCAGAGGGATAGAGCAAGAATCATTCATTCTTCGTCTTTCATATGCCTTCAAAACAAAACACAAATTCTCGGTATCGGAGAAAACGATTTTTACAGAACACGTCTTACGCATTCTTTAGAAGTCGCACAAATTGGCTCAGGTATATGTGAACATCAACGAAACCAGAAGAATTTATCTTCAGCA
>JAYQWI020001003.1:0-11512 GCA_035871815.2 Candidatus Parabeggiatoa communis | reverse complement strand
GTAAATTCAAATTCGCACCAAAAAAGAGTTGTAAAGTTCTGGTGACAGAACCACTTTTTACCGTAAGAACGACATTCTCTGCTTTATCACTCGTCACAGAAAACTGAGCTTGACCATTTTCGTCCGTTTTTCCTGATAACTCGTTTTGTTTGGTTTCGCTATTTTGTGGTGACAACACATCCTTAGAACTGGCTTTGACTGTAAATGGGGTATCGGGTAATAGAATATCTTTTTCAAGTAACTCATTGAATAATATCCAATTCATAGTTATTTTTTCAAAAAATTTACTGAATTTCTCCAGTAATTCTTCAATATCAACTTGTCTAAGTATTGTTACCGTGATTTCACTGGTTTCATTAATCTTTAAAACCACACTGGATGCTCTTAAAACCATTTCCCCAACGGCAGTGACAAAAGTGACAGCGACTGGCTCGCTTTGTTTACCGCCAGCCGTTGCGGTTACCTCAAACGTTTGAGGAATACTGCTAGTCACTGTTGTGGTAAAAATACCATTTTTCCCTGTCGTGCCGCTCAATGCGTCAAAAAACGCTGATAGGGAACTACTCGTTAAATTAACCGGCACATCTGACAAGGGTGCATTTTTCTCATCACGGGCTATCACAGTCAGGGTAACTTCCTCATGTCCATTAGCCGCTCTATAATTATCAGTTACAATCAAAAAAACCTGTTCGACTTTAGAATTAATCGTACTATCGACAAAGCTGGCAGTAACGCTTTCGGCTTCCACCCCCCCTACAGTTGCGATAATCTCAATTTCTTCAGCAACACTATTCGTAACTGTGGTCGTGAAACGACCGTTTTCTCCCGTTGTGCCACTGACGGCTTCAAAAAAGGCTGTATCAGAGATACTAAATAAGTTGACTACAGCAGATGAAACAGGTGCCCCCTTCTCATCACGGGCTATCACAGTGACCGTGATTTTCGCCTGCCCATCAGCACGCTGAAAATTATTACTGACTAACACCTTGACTGTCGAAATTCTGGGATCAATCGTACTGTCTATAAACGTCACACTGACAGATTCGCTTCGCACACCGCCGGCCGTTGCAATGACTTCAAACGTTTCAGCCTCACTGCTGACGACGGCCGTGGTAAAACGACCATTTTGCTCAGTAGCCCCTTTTGGTGTCACAATCACAGCAAAATCAGAACTCGTCGCTAAGCTGATTTCCACATCGGATAATGCCATATTGGCTCTATCACGCGCGATGACAGAGAGAATTGTGCTCGATTCACCATTAGCCTGTTGAAAATTATCCGTGACAAGCAAATTGACTGTAGCCACTCTGTCATCAGTGATTTCAGGTAGCACGCTGTTATTGAAACTATTATTTCCATCGTTTCCGCCACCACCGCCAAGACAAGCGGTGAGCCAGATTGAGATGCTAATGAGAACGATTAAATGACTAAAATAACGAAGTAACATATTGATTATATTGAGAATAAAAAATGATAAACTGAAAACGGTTTTATTAAAGAAATGAATTGAAAACTGAAAACTTTTGCTGCTATTGCAAAATAAATTTTGCAACGATTGAGATTGATAATGACTTTTTTTTGAGGAATGCCCCCAGGTTAACAATTCACAAAGTGCTTAATCATGTAAAGCGGCCTTAGGCACCGAGCGATATAGCGGTTCCCGATTGAATAAGTGACAAGAATAAGTGACAATATTAATGTTAGAATGTTTCACTAAAATTTTAAATTAAAAACCTAAGAGCCTGTTCAAGATATTTTCATTCGTTCCGAAATAAAGGCTAAAACCACCATTTGAGCAGAAGTGTCTAGTTTGCGTTCACAATTTTTCCAAAGTATGTGACATTTTTATAAAAAAGCGATTATATAATTAATTTCGGTAATAAAAAAAAATTATTACATAAATAACGTTTAACCACGGTAACTCTTGCCTTTACCCATTTTTGTGGATTGGCAAAATTTTCTCCATTAATAAGCCGAATCAAAATAACATTACTAACTGCTGTTAAAGTAGTCGTTTTCGTTGCAAAGGCTTCTAATGCAGCATTTATGTCTGTAACATTAGCAGTGGAAAATTGCGTGGGGTAAACCCATTGTATCCACTACTAAATGTCGTTTTATACTTAGCACCGTCATAAATTGCGCTTTTTTATAATCGCCATTTTCTCCTATAAAAAATGGGGATTAACGACAATTTTTAACACTATGCAAAAGCGCAAATTGTGACGGTGAACAGTATATTCCAGAAATTTACCCGCATCATATCCTTTTTCTGCAGCAGTGTCAGTATTTTTGACTCTTTGTGAATCGATAATAAAACAAATTAGTTCTTAGATCGCGTTCATTACTAACTTGTTCCTCTATAACTAATTCCTTTAATAAACGATCCAAAAGACTGCTTTCCTCTGCCTTATCAAATTGACTCCTTAAATTTGCGACATGAAGAAGGCGATGAAGTGCGTTTTTGGTACTTGACTAAAAATTGGATTGCCAGCGAGCATTATACATTGCAAGGCTCCCCTATTTTTAATATCCCCACTTTTAAAGCCCATTACGCTTAAGTACTTGACCACAAATAAACAGGTATTTTACCGCAAAGATTTGCTCGGCATCACGTCAAACCGAAACCGCGAATTGTAGAGACGCGATCGCGAAGCGTCTCTAATTACAAATAAACATTGCTTCTATTAAAATACCTTAAAATTTATGCTTCAGTACTTATCGTGAAATGCCCGTGCATCCCCCCTTATTTCCAGCCGTACTTCGCCCCGCAGCCCAGTATGAGAGGATACCCCATCATCATGCCGTTATGGCCTCTTGGCTGGGCCATCTTTTCGCGATCTTCGCTGTCGCCTTGATAGGGCGATATTTGATACGCTATCACAATTTATCCCTATCGGCACTTTCTCCCTTATTTTGGCTACCGTTATTGAGCATCGCCACGGTTCCCATTATGACTTGGGTATCGGGCAAACTGTGGATTGATAATTTACACGCCGGCTTAGCCGCAATGTCAGTCGCCTTAGCCCTGATGGCGGATCGATTCCGCTATGCCCAATTTCTATACTTATTATCCGGGATTTGCTTAGGCCTCGCCTTACTGTCCAAAATCACATCAGCACTGATAATACCTCTCATCATTTACATCATCTTTGTTAACGAAACCGATGTCAAAAAACGAATTCAAGCTTTGCTATGGGGATATATACCCACATTATTATTAAGTTTACATTAGTATATTCACCGTTACTTGATTCCCCTACCTGAAGCGCCACCTGTGGATTGGAGTGGTGTAGGAAGAGGTGTGTTTTGTGGTGTCGTCGCATCTAAACCGTTTTACTATTTTTTCGTACAATTAATCCTCATCTCACCCCTAATTATTATCGGTTTGAGTTATTATATCGTTTTTTACTTGACAGACATCAGAAAAACATTAGGCCTTTTTGAACACTTGCGTTTTTTAATAGCTGTAGTCTGGTGCCTATTTATCTTAATAGCTGCCACGATCTACGTGGCGAACTATAATACCTTTATCATGCGCCGACTCACCGTCATGCTCCCGAGTTTATATGTGATGTTTTATTTTCTGCTCATTTACTCAGAGAAATTTCAAACGCTGAAAAAATATCAACCCCTATTGCTTTTACTCGGCATGTTGACAATAATATACGGTGCTATCGGTGGCGGCTATTACCTTTTTCATGGTGATGTTTATCCTGAGTTTAGCAGTTTGCAAAAATTGGTGGGTATCGTTGAAATAACGCGGATAAATCCGCACAAGTCGTGGTAGGGGCAAACCTGCGTGTTTGCCCTTTCAAATAAGAAAAAAGCCTCATTATTTAATGGTGTCTCCAAAATCCGTTACAATCAGGATTTTTTAATTCGAGAAATAGGTTATGAGCGATAAATACCGGATTGATACCCATAAACTGATCTACCATCCTCAACAGGTTGCAGATTTCCTTGCTGTGAAGGGTGAATGGGAAAAAGCCAAATCAATCTATCCCATCTATGTAGAAGTCGCGCCTGTAGGCGCTTGTAACCATCGATGTACCTTTTGTGCGGTAGACTATATTGGCTATAAACCCGTACAACTGAAACTGGATTTATTACAGCAACGCTTGCCAGAAATGGGGCGCTTGGGGATTAAAAGTATTATGTATGCAGGAGAAGGTGAGCCTTTGCTGCATAAAAAGATCAATGAAATTGTTGCTATAACCAAACAAGCCGGAATTGATGTTGCTTTCACCACCAATGGTACCGTGATAACGGATCGGTTTATTGAAGACAGTATGCCATTGACTTCCTGGATAAAAGTGTCTATCAATGCGGGTACACAAGCCACCTATCATCAGATTCATCGCGGCAAAGCAGATGATTTTTTTAAGGTTATCAATAATCTGAAACGTTTAGTTGACTATAAACGTAAGCATAATCATGACTGTACTGTTGGGGCACAATCTTTGTTATTACCAGAAAATGCCGATGAAATGACTGAACTGGCACGTATTTGCCGTGATGAAATCGGTTTAGATTATTTGGTGATCAAGCCCTATTCGCAGCATCATTTCAGTTTAACCCATGAATATGAGAACATTAATTATAGTCCATTTTTAAATCTGGCCGAAAAATTAAATGCTTTGGAAACAGAGAGTTTCCATGTTGTCTTTAGACAACATACGATGAAAAAATATATTGCTTTCCAAGCAGGTCGATATCAAAAATGTTATGCCACCCCCTTTTTTTGGGGATATGTGATGGCGAGTGGTGAAGTTTATGGATGCAGTGCTTACTTGAACGATGAACGGTTTAATTACGGTAATCTGAATACGGACTCTTTCCAAGCCATTTGGGAAGGGGAAAAACGCAAAAGCAATTTTTATTATATTCAAAATGAACTGGATATCAGTGAGTGTCGCGTCAATTGTCGTATGGATGAGATTAATCATTATCTATATCAGATCAAAGACAACCCTGTTCCCCATGTTAATTTTATCTAGGATCGCTATATGAAAGCTTTAGTCACTGGTGGAGCTGGTTTTATCGGTAGCCATCTTTGTGAATTGTTATCTCATCAGGGCCATGAAGTGGTCGTCGTTGACAATATGTTATCTGGGTCTACAAAAAACATTGCCAGTATTATTGAGAGTGAAAAAGTGAGCGTTCATCAGGTGGATATTCGTGATGCTCAAAAACTGAGGCCTTGTTTTGAAGGAATTGATTGGGTGTTTCACCTTGCAGGCTTGGCAGACATTGTGCCTTCAATAGAACATCCTGATGCCTATTATTCAACGAATGTCACTGGGACTTTTGAAGTTTTGGAGGCCTGTCGCGCATACGGGATTAAAAAGATCGTTTATGCGGCGTCGTCTTCCAGCTATGGCATTCCCGATGTCTACCCAACGCCGGAAACAAGCCCTATCAAACCACAATATCCTTATGCTTTAACAAAACATTTAGGTGAGGAATTGATTTTACACTGGGCACAGGTCTATAACATCCCCGCAATTTCTTTGCGCCTGTTTAATGTCTATGGCATCCGCTCACGCACCACGGGCGCTTATGGTGCGGTATTTGGCGTGTTTTTAGCCCAAAAGCTGGCTGGCGAACCCTTAACAGTGGTAGGAGACGGGACTCAAACTCGTGATTTTACTTATGTCACTGATGTTGCAAACGCTTTTTTAAGTGCGGCAGAATCAGACGTTGCTGGTAAAGCAATGAATGTGGGTAGTGGGGGTCATTATAGTGTCAATCAGATTGTAGAGTTGTTAAAATCCGACTCTATCACTATTCCCAAGCGTCCTGGAGAACCAGAGTGTACTTTTGCTGATATTACAGAGATCACTCAAAGCTTAGGCTGGAAACCGAAAGTCAGTTTTGTTGAGGGGGTAAAGATTATGCGGGAAAATATTGAAAACTGGCGTGAGGCACCGTTATGGAATGCCGATTCAATTGCTCAGGCAACAGCGAGCTGGTTTAAGTATTTGGGAAAAAATGGAGAAAATGATTGATTGACTCAAAAGACATGGGCCTGATTACGAGACTGACTGCCTTTGCTGAAGTGGTTTCTACCTGCTGTTGTTCAGATAATCAGGGTAAAATCCTAACCATCGAAACAGCCCTTGAAACAATTTTATATAAATTAAATGAGATTCAAAAAAAGAATCATAGCTTATTTTTAATTGGCAATGGCGGAAGTGCTGGGATTGCCAGTCATGCGCTAGTCGATTTTGTGAATATAGGCAAACTAAAGGCCTTCACTTTGCATGATGTTTCGCTGTTGACTTGCATGGCTAATGATTATGGGTATGAAAATGTTTATTCCCAAGCTCTGGAAAGCTTGATAACCGAACAGGATATATTAATTGCCATCAGTAGTTCAGGACAATCTCCCAATATTCTCAATGCAGCGGATAAGGCCTTGAATAAAAAAGCGACGGTGATTACGCTGACCGGTTTTGATAAAAATAATCCTTTACGCTCTCGTGGCGATATCAATATCTGGTTGAATTCTGATGACTATGGCTTTGTCGAATTAGGACATGGGTTTATTTTGCACAATTTGGCAGATCGGATAAAATTTGGAACAGGATTAAACAGATTAAAGGATTAACAGGATTTTAAATACAGCAGAAGTCATGATAAGTATTCGTTTCAATAGGTTATACGAGAAACCTTAATAAATCATGTCAATCCTTTAATCCGTTTAATCCTGTTCCAAATCTTTTAGCGAATTATTCATTGGTAGATATTTTTTAATGTATAGAGAAAAAATTATTAGCCTAGATACATTGGCTGAAATAGCTGAAAACCATCGTAAACAGGGCAATAAAATTATCTTGTGTCATGGTTGTTTTGATCTGTTACACATCGGGCATATTCGTTATTTAAATAAAGCGCGTAGTCTGGGCGATGAATTGTTCGTCACCCTGACTGCGGATGACTATGTCAATAAAGGCCCGGGCCGTCCTGTATTTCCTGCGAAATTAAGAGCAGAACATATGGCTGCCCTTTCAATGGTCAGCTATGTTGCCGTCAATCATGCTGCAACAGCAGTCAATGTGATTAATAAAATTAAACCCCATCTTTATGTCAAAGGCAATGAATATGAAAATGCTGACGAGGATTTGAGCGGTAATATCCGTTTAGAACAAGAGGCGACAGAAGCATGGGGGGGGAAAATATTTTTTACCCATGAAGCCACATTCAGTTCTTCGAGTTTGCTGAATCAAAATTTTAATCTATTCCCGCCCGAAACAGAACACTATTTAAAAAGATTCAGCCAACATCATAACATTGATAACATTGTAGCTCAGCTTGAGCAGTTGCGTGGTCTTAAGGTTGCTGTTATTGGGGATGCGATTATTGATGAATATCATTATACTGAACCGTTGGGTCAAACGGGTAAAGGCAATATCTTAGCCGTCAAATACCAGTCAATGGAAAAATTTGCGGGGGGGGCCATTGCAGTAGCAAATCATATTGCCGGTTTTGTTGATGAGGTGACTCTGCTCAGTGCTTTGGGTCAAGAAAATTCTCAAGAGCCATTTATTCGTCATAAGTTAGCTGAAAATGTTAGAGCAGAGTTTTTATATTTTACTTCCGCGCCGACTGTCATCAAACGGCGCTATGTCGATGCCGATTCCAGTGCTGCCAAATTATTTGAAGTGTATTTTTATGAAGAAGAGCCTCGTGATCAGGCACTTGAACAAGCTGCTTGCCAATGGATTCAACAGAATTTAAGTCAGTTTGATCTGGTGGTGGTGTCTGATTTTGGTAATGGGTTTATTGCGGGTGATATGATTCAGGCTATTTGTGATGAAGCCCAGTTTCTTAGCGTCAATACTCAAATTAACAGTGGTAATCGTGGATATCATGTGATTACCCGTTATCCACACGCCGATTTTATTGCCTTAAATGAGCCTGAATTAAGATTGGCTGCTCATGATCGTCATAGTGCTTTAACTGAAATTGCAACTCAGATCGGTGAACAGTTAGAGGCAACCAAGATGGCGATCACCCGGGGTACCCAGGGTGCCATGATGCTTTCTTTCAACCCCAAAGACGCTTGTGAGTATGACTGTCCGGCGCTTTCTACCAAAATAGTTGATAGGGTTGGTGCTGGGGATAGTTTCTTGGCGCTGGCCAGTCTCTGTTTGGCCGGCAAGATGTCGCCAGAAATCAGTTTATTTGTTGCCAGTTCAGCAGCTGCACTGGATGTACAGATTGTTTGCAACCGTGAATCCATTGCACCGATAAGCCTTTATAAGTATATGAATACACTGTTGAAATAATATGCGGAATACATTTAATCAATTATTCAAACTCTATGCACAAATGCAGCGTATCAGACGCATAGAAGAAATGCTTGCGGCACGTTATAAAGAATGGAAAATGCGTTGTCCCATGCATTTAAGCATCGGTCAGGAAGCCATTGCTGTCGGTGTTTGTCAGGCATTGGAGAAAACGGATAGGGTTTTCAGTAGTCATCGTGGACATGCACATTATCTTGCTAAAGGGGGTAATCTCAATGCCCTCATCGCGGAAATCTATGGCAAAGAAACGGGCTGTTGTGGCGGACGTGGGGGTTCCATGCATTTGATTGATCAAGAAGCAGGATTTATGGCTTCAACGCCGATTGTTGGGGGGACAGTGCCTTTAAGTGTTGGGGCCGCTTGGTCATCAAAATTGCAGAAAAAGGCATCTATTACAATTATTTTTCTCGGTGACGGGTGTTTTGAAGAAGGCGTTGTGCATGAATCACTCAATTTTGCCGGATTACACCAATTACCCCTTTTATTTGTATTGGAAAATAATCATTATTCCGTTTATACGCCGCTCAATGAGCGCCAACCTGAGCATAACATTGTAGATATTGTTGCAGCACAGGGTATTCAGACTTGGCAAGGCAACGGGGTTGAAGTGATGAGCGTTGCACAGATTGCAGAACAGGCGATTGACAGAATCAAACAAGGTGCCGGCCCTCAGTTTATTGAATATAGCACTTATCGTTGGCTGGAACATTGTGGGCCTAATTATGATGATGATTTGGGTTATCGCCCAGAAGGTGAATTGGAAAACTGGCAACGGCTTTGCCCAATTAAACAGGCACTGAATCATCTCAAACAAATGGAATTGGATGATAATATTGACTCTTCTGAATTAGAGGAACGATTGAAACAATTGTCTCTGGATATAGAAACAGAAATTGAAGCCGCTTTCAATTTTGCTGAACAGAGTCCAACCCCACATCCTGATACTATGAGCCAGCATATTTATGCCCCACATCATGAACACGCCTAATCAAAGTCGTCCTATCACTTATGCGATGGCAATTAATGAAGCCTTGCATCAATCTATGGCCAAGGATCCGCAAGTCATCTTAATTGGTGAAGGGGTGCCTGATCCTAAAGCGATTTTTGGTACAACCAGTGGACTGAGAGAAAAATTTGGTCATCAGCGCGTATTTGATATGCCACTGGCTGAAAATGGTTTAACGGGTATCTGTATTGGTGCCGCCTTGACTGGGATGCGGCCAGTGATGGTGCATCAACGCATTGATTTTGCTCTGTTAGCCTTGGATCAATTAATTAATAATGCTGCCAAATGGCATTATATGTTTAATGGTCAGGCCTGTGTTCCTTTGGTTGTCAGAGTGATCATAGGGCGCGGCTGGGGACAAGGGCCGCAACATTCTCAAAGCCTGCAAGCTTTATTTGCCCATATTCCTGGCTTAAAAGTGGTGATGCCGACCACAGCTTATGATGCCAAGGGCATGCTAATCAGTGCGATTGAAGATGATAATCCAGTAATCTTCATTGAACATAGATGGCTGCATACGCTACAAGATGACGTACCAGAACAGGCTTATCGGATTCCTCTGGATAAAGCACGTTATCTACGTCAAGGGGATAGTGTTACCCTAGTGGCTTTTTCCTATATGGTGATTGAAGCAGTGCGTGTTGCTGAGCATTTGAAACAGCATGGGGTTGAAATTGAAATCATTGATATGCGTTCAGTCAAGCCCCTGGATATGCCGATTATCATTGAATCGATCACTAAAACGAGGCATTTGATGGTATTGGATACGGGCTGTAAAACGGGGGGGATTGGGGCAGAAATTCTCGCTCAGGTGTTCGAGCAGGCTTATGAGACATTAAAGGCACCACCAGTGAGGATTTCCAACCCTGATTATCCCGTACCCACTTCACATTTTTTGGCCGATACCTATTATCCCGAAGCACCCGATATTGCTTCACAATTGCTCAAACTCATCGGTTTTGATGAATTAACAATCGACCCAATGATTGAAGGCCTGGCGCGTCCAGCACCTCTTGATGTACCTGATAATAGTTTTACTGGCCCCTTTTAAGTTATAGGCCCGATTGTCGTGAAAAATTTATTTTGCTTATGCCCGATTGTCGTGAAAAATTTATTTTGCAACATAATAAAAATCAAAACAATTCAATAGAATGAATGACAAGGAATTGAATCAATTGGATATTATTGACTATCAACAACTGGTCACTGACTATAATGAAGCCCTAGTCAATGTATTAAGAGGCTTTCGCCCAAAATATGAATTTCTTGATATCTGGGTACCCGATGCAGAGCCAGACAAGAGCATTCTTAATTTATTAGAAGCAGCACAGATAGAAGGCGAAAATGAAGTCAGTTTATTTTTGGAAGAAAAACTCTTGGACGAGTTGGATATCAAGACATTAATTCAAGAGGCCTCAAAATTGGGGGAAATCAATACGCGCGAGACAGAACAGGGATTCATTTTTCAGGTATCTGGACTGATAGGCGAACAAGTGAGCCACCAAAACGAGGCGAAACTGGAAGAGTGTAATCCCTTGTATCGAACCCAATTAATGGAACGAGAAAAAAATATTCAACATGAATATACCCTAACTGATGATGACGTACATTTGTTAATCCATGCAAACCATCAGGGTATCAGCCTGTTTGCGCTTTTCGATGTCCAACAGCACAAATTGATACAAGCCACCTTCGCGAGCACCGCTTCAGCAATAGAAAAGGCCTTGTTAGAGGCCCTGTGTCAATTGATTGAAGGCCTCCCAATTCAAGAGATTTATGATCATGGCCTGCTTAAATTAGAATATGCCTTACGCGATCAGCAACAGCCCTTACCCGTTTCAGGTATTATTAATCGGTTTAATTTTGATCCCCTTTTTCAATTACCACAGCATTTGATCCGACAGTTGTTTCACAACTATTGTGAACAGACTGGCTATCAAACACAATTAAATTATTTTGATTCACCTCCCAGTCAAGACTGGTTAAAATGGGATGATAAACAAAGAATACAGAAGGTTCAGGGCGTTTTGGATGACTTGATAAGCCAATCTCAATATCGTGATTTGGAAGTCAAAGTGAAATATATTGACAAAACCGTTAAGGTTCATGTTGAAATTAGGGGGACAGTTTCTGCGGTTGAAGAAGCCGCACTGATGTTAAATATGGAGAAGGATTTGCACAAGCAAGTCGAACC